>NZ_JBEAFQ010000029.1:0-2000 GCF_040062275.1 Klebsiella sp. GW_Kp182
CATAAAAAACTGCACCTTACTTCGTTGGGAGTCCAACTTTTTGGGTGCAGTTCACAGGTGCCGGTTTTTCGTCGTCACTTCCGGGTTAAATCGCCACTGGCGCTTTAATCCCCGGATGCGGGTCGTAGCCTTCGATTTCGAAGTCTTCAAAACGGTAGTCGAAAATCGATGCCGGCTTACGTTTGATCACCAGCTTCGGCAGCGCCCGCGGTTCGCGGCTCAGCTGCAGGTGCGTCTGCTCCATGTGGTTGCTGTACAGGTGCGTATCGCCGCCGGTCCAGACAAAATCGCCCACTTCGAGGTCGCACTGCTGCGCCACCATATGCACCAGCAGCGCGTAGCTGGCGATATTGAACGGCAGGCCGAGGAATACGTCGCACGAGCGCTGATAGAGCTGGCAGGAGAGCTTGCCGTCGGCGACGTAGAACTGGAAGAACGCGTGGCACGGGGCCAGCGCCATTTTGTTCAGCTCGCCGACGTTCCATGCCGAGACGATAATCCGGCGAGAATCCGGGTCGTTTTTCAGCTGTTCCATCACCGTACTGATCTGGTCGATATGACGGCCGTCCGGCGCGGGCCAGGAGCGCCACTGCTTGCCGTAAACCGGCCCCAGATCGCCGTTTTCATCCGCCCATTCGTCCCAGATAGTGACGTTGTTTTCGTGCAGATACGCCACGTTGGTGTCACCCTGCAGGAACCACAGCAGTTCATGGATGATGGAGCGTAAATGACAGCGCTTGGTCGTCACCAACGGGAATCCTTCCTGCAGGTTAAAACGCATCTGGTGACCGAAGATGGAGACGGTGCCGGTACCGGTGCGGTCATTTTTTTGCGTGCCCTCATCGAGCACTTTCTGCATCAAATCAAGATACTGTTTCATGGTTCCTCAAGAATTTTGTTGCTGCGGACGACAACGGTACGCCCAGACCATCATGATGATACCCGCAAGCACCATCGGAATCGAAAGAATCTGCCCCATGCTGATGTACTGTACCCAGCCGCCGGTAAACTGGGCATCGGGCTGACGGAAGAACTCCACGATGATGCGGAACAGACCGTAGCCAATGAGGAACAGGCCGGAAACCGAACCGGCCGGACGCGGCTTGCGGATAAACAGGTTCAGGATCAGGAACAGTACGACGCCTTCCAGCGCCAGCTCATAGAGCTGCGAAGCATGACGCGGCAGCGCGCCGTAGGTATCGAACAGCGATTGCCACTCGGGATGCGACGGCAGCAGCGCCAGGTCTTCCGCCCGAGAGCCGGGGAAAATCATGGTGTAGTGGAAGTTCGGATCGACGCGGCCCCACAGTTCGCCGTTGATAAAGTTGCCCAGACGCCCTGCGCCGAGGCCAAACGGAATCAGCGGCGCAATGAAGTCGGAAACCTGGAAGAAGGTACGCTTCGTGCGTTTGGCGAAAATAATCATCACCAGAATCACGCCGATCAGACCGCCGTGGAAGGACATACCGCCGTCCCAGACGCGGAACAGATAGAGCGGATCGTCGAGGAACACCGGCAGGTTGTAGAAGAAGACATAGCCAAGACGCCCGCCGAGGAAAACCCCGAGGAAGCCGGCGTACAGCAGGTTTTCAACTTCGTTTTTTGTCCAACCGCTGCCCGGACGATTGGCCCGACGGGTGGCCAACCACATCGCAAAAACAAACCCAACCAGGTACATCAGACCGTACCAGTGGAGGGAGACCGGTCCAATGGAAAAAATTACCGGATCAAACTCCGGAAAATGCAGGTAGCCACTATTCATCTGTCACCATAAACACTTGTTATTCCGCCGAAAGTGGACAGCGGGGATCGTTCGCGCGCGTCAGAAACGGGCGCTCCAAAGGCTGCGAATGATAGCATAAGCGCGAAGGGCGATCCGCGCCGGACATGTAAAAGATATGTATACGAATGCGAATTCGCGGCTGAGCATTCCCGGAGGCGGCGCGCTGCGCCTGTCCGGGCTTGTATGATTACTCCGTCAGAAAGAACCGGCCAGTTCT
>NZ_JBEAFQ010000030.1:0-1670 GCF_040062275.1 Klebsiella sp. GW_Kp182
GCAGACCTGGCTCGACCTGACCGAACAGCTGCTGGAGACCGGCGTCGATTCCATCGCGATTAAGGACATGTCCGGCATTCTCACCCCGATGGCGGCCTTCGAGCTGGTGAGCGAAATCAAAAAACGCTATGACGTCAGGCTGCACCTGCATGCTCATGCCACCACCGGGATGGCGGAGATGGCCCTGCTGAAGGCCATCGAGGCCGGCGTCGACGGCGTCGATACCGCCATCTCTTCCATGAGCGCCACCTACGGCCACCCGGCCACCGAGGCGCTGGTGGCGACGCTGGCAGGCACAAAACATGACACCGGCCTGGATATCCTCAGGCTTGAGAGCATCGCGGCGTACTTCCGCGAGGTGCGCAGGAAATACCACGCCTTTGAAGGCCAGCTGAAGGGCACCGACAGCCGTATCCTCGTGGCCCAGGTGCCGGGCGGGATGCTCACCAACCTCGAGGGCCAGCTGAAGCAGCAGAACGCCGCCCACCGTCTGGATGAGGTGCTGGCGGAAATCCCCCGCGTGCGCGAGGACCTCGGCTTTATCCCGCTGGTCACCCCGACCTCGCAGATTGTCGGCACCCAGGCGGTGCTTAACGTGCTGACCGGCGAACGCTACAGAACCATCGCGAAGGAGACCGCCGGGATACTGAAGGGCGAGTACGGCCACACCCCGGTGCCGGTCAACGCGGCATTACAGGCGCGCGTGCTGGACGGAGCAGAGGCCATCACCTGCCGTCCGGCGGACCTGCTGAAGCCGGAGCTGGCGCAGCTGGAAGCCGACGTGAAGCGCCAGGCGCAGGAGAAGAATATTCAGCTTGCCGACAACGCCATCGACGACGTGCTCACCGTGGCCCTGTTCCCGCAGGTCGGCCTGAAGTTCCTTGAGAACCGCCATAACCCGGCGGCCTTTGAGCCGGTACCGCAGGTGGAAGCCGCGCAGCCGGTGGCAAAAGCAGAGAAACCGGCCGCCTCCGGCGTCTACACCGTGGAAGTGGAAGGCAAGGCCTTTGTGGTGAAGGTCAGCGACGGCGGCGATATCAGCCCGCTGACGGCAGCGGCCCCCGTTCAGACCACGGCCCCCGCAGCCGCCCCGGCAGGTGCCGGCACCCCGGTGACCGCGCCGCTGGCGGGCACCATCTGGAAGGTCATTGCCACGGAAGGCCAGACGGTGGCCGAGGGCGACGTGCTGCTGATTCTGGAAGCCATGAAGATGGAAACCGAAATCCGCGCCGCGCAGGCCGGGACCGTGCGCGGTATCGCGGTGAAATCCGGGGACGCGGTGGCGGTGGGCGACACCCTGCTGAGCCTGGCGTAAGGAAGAGGAACGGAAATGGAAAGTCTGAACGCCCTGATTCAGGGCATGGGGCTGATGCACCTCGGTGCCGGCCAGGCCGTCATGCTGCTGGTGAGCCTGCTGCTGCTGTGGCTGGCCATCGCGAGGAAGTTCGAGCCGCTGCTGCTGCTGCCGATTGGCTTCGGCGGGCTGCTGTCGAATATCCCGGAGGCCGGGCTGGCGCTGACCGCCCTGGAGAGCCTGCTGGCCCACCACGACGCCGGGCAGCTGGCGGTGATTGCCGCGAAGCTCCACTGTACGCCGGATGTCCACGCCATCAGGGAGGCGCTGGCGCTGGCCCTGCCGTCGGTGCAGGGGCAGATGGAGGACCTCGCCG
>NZ_JBEAFQ010000031.1:0-1441 GCF_040062275.1 Klebsiella sp. GW_Kp182
TGAACTGCACCCAAAAAGTTGGACTCCCAACGAAGTAAGGTGCAGTTTTTTATGAGTAAGTATTCTCTCAGCTTTAAGCTTAAGGTTGTGCAGCACTATCTTTCCGGTCTGGAAGGGCAGCAAACGACTGCAAAGCGTTTTGGTATCGATCATAGTGCCGTTCGTAAGTGGACTGCTGCCTGGAAGCTTCATGGCGAAGCCGGACTGACAGCCCGGCATTTCACTTATTCTCCTGCCTTTAAAGAGTCCGTTATCTTGCATATGCGTGAACACCGGCTGTCTGTTCGCGAAGTCTGTGCAAAATTTACTATCCCTGCCTTTTCCACTGTTTGTCAGTGGGAACGACTGTATGATGAAGGAGGATTAGAAGCTCTTACAGACAGCCGACGCAGGAAAAAAATGATGCCAGAACGCCCTGAAAATCATCCAGTCCCTCCTTTGCAGACTCCTCTTGACCCGGATGAACGAGAGGAGCTTGAACAACTGCGTGCTGAAGTGGCATATCTAAAAAAGCTTCAGGCCTTACTCAGGGAAAGAAGCACGTCAAAACGCGGGATAAAGCGCAGGTCGTGAATGAGTTAAGGCAGGAGTTCCCTCTTGCGCGCTTGTTGAAAGCGGCAGGGCTGGCAAAAAGCACGTTCTACTGGCAACTGGCCAGCGGTAAAAAACCAGACAAATATGCCGGTGATAAGCAGCGGATTTCAACGCTGTTTCATAAACATAAAGGACGTTATGGATACAGGCGGATCACGCTGGCGGGCCGTCGGGAAGGTAGCTTACTGAACCATAAAACGGTTCAGAGGCTAATGAAGGAGTTAGATTTAACCAGCTGTATCAGAAGGAAGAAATACAACTCTTACAGAGGCCGGTACGGAAAAGTTGCGGGTAATGTGCTGAACCGGCAGTTCAGAGCGGATAAGCCCAACCAGAAGTGGGTAACAGATGTCACAGAATTTAAAATCAACGGAGAAAAGCTGTATCTGTCTCCGGTTCTGGATCTGTATAACGGAGAAATAGTGGCGTATCAGATGGAGTGCCGTCCTCTTCTGTCGCTGGTGGATGACATGCTGTCGAAGGCTGTATCTGTACTGGGTAAAGGCGAATATCCGCTGCTCCACTCAGATCAGGGTTGGCAATATCAGATGGTGCATTATCAGAACCGGCTTAAGGAGGCTGGTCTGAAACAGAGTATGTCAAGGAAGGGGAACTGTCATGACAACGCAGTGATGGAAAGCTTCTTCGGCACGCTGAAATCTGAGTGTTTTTACCTCACGGAACACAAGAATATCAGCGAGTTACGCATGGCTATCGATGAATACATCCACTATTACAACCATGAAAGAATAAAACAGAAACTGAAAGGCCTGAGTCCGGTAGAATACCGAACTCAGGCCCTGATAGCCGCTTGATATAAACCGTCCAACATTATGGGGTCAGTTCA
>NZ_JBEAFQ010000032.1:0-1430 GCF_040062275.1 Klebsiella sp. GW_Kp182
TGTAATGCCAGTCAGTTAAGCAACTGACTGGCCCTTTTTAGGGGCTGTGGGGTATCTCCAGGGCCTCTCCTTTACCACTCGCGGGAAGGCCCTTTCCCTTCTTGTCGGTAATTTTACCAGTTGCCCCATGCTTTCAAGATCGCGCATCAGCTCCGGGATACGCCCTGGTGAAGCGCCCTGAAGAGTCATCAACATTCTCATGACCATGCCACATGATTCTGAGAAGCTCAGCTGATTCGGCCAGTATCCTTTCAGATGCCCGGCCATTTTAATCATCTGATATCTCACCAGATTATAAGCCAGTAAGACACCCCACAGTTCCTGCTCCACAAGTTCCGGCTTTTTACTTCTTAGCGTCAGCCTGCTCAGTTGCATCGTCTGTTTTATCTCCCGGTATCCCAGTTCAATTTCCCAGCGATGGCTGTACAGGTCTGCCATTTCCCCTCCGGGGTAACGCATGGCATCCGTCATTGACGTCAGCAGGTGGCAGACTTTACCTTTGCGCGTCACATTCAACAGCCGGGCTGTCATCTCATCTCCCAGACCCGGCCATTTTTTTCGTGCCTGTGGACTGGTTTTCAGCTTCACCAGATGGTCGCCCTTACCCAGCTTTCTGACCTCTTCGTACTGCGCACCCTTTCTGAGCGGGATCATCCAGTGACGGTGCTCTCCCGCCTGGCTCCATGCATGCAGCAGCCCCAGGGAGTAATAACCTTTATCCATTAACGTCAGGGTGTTATCGCCGGTCTGCTCTATCAGTTGCTCCGCGAGCTCATTTTCGCTGTTTTTCATCGTGCCGAAGGCCGCTGCCGTCAGCAGATGGCTGGTCAGCTCCATCTGACAGACCATTTTTACCTGAGGATAAAGTGCCGGGTTTCCGCCATGCGTCTGGCGGGGGAAAGCTTTATCATTTTCTGGCGTGTCCGGTGTTCGCCAGAAAACACCATCAATGGCCAGCAGGGTCAGACCGCACCAGTGCGGATGCGGCGTGGCGTTATGCCAGAGCTGCGCTGTTTGCGTGAACACGCGGCGTACGGCCTCGCTTCCCAGCCGCTGGCGGGCCTGGATCACGGCGCTGGGCGCAACGAACGGACGATTGCCGGGTAACATGATATCCAGCCGGTTAACGATCTGATGAAGCGGCTCCTTGCGCTCAAGTGCCATACCGACAATGCACCAGACCATCATTTCCAGAGGAAGGCGCCGTTTGCGTAACGTGACAGTGCCGGACTCTTCAAGGCAGCGGGAAATCAGTTCCGGGTCAAGATAATCGCCCAGAGAAGCCAGAGGGTTACGCAGAGAATCGTAACGGGATACCAGATCAAGAGCCTGTCCAATGTGCATAAAAAAATCCGGAAAAGGGTGAGCATTTCCGGATTCTTACACAGCCACTGGATCGATCAACCGATCCTTAACTGATCGGCATTACA
>NZ_JBEAFQ010000033.1:0-998 GCF_040062275.1 Klebsiella sp. GW_Kp182
GTAGATACTGTGAACGCCTGCAACCATTTTTAGTTGCCGATACTTTCTCCGGCTCCCGGATGACAGGCACACCAACGACAGCACTCTCTGGTGCTGTCGTTTTTTCTCAGGGAACGTTGTTACGCTATCAACAGCTCATGCTGTGAGGCATCGAACGCCTTTCCTGACTTCAGTACTCCATAAGCCACCTGCGCCAGCTTTCGCATCATCGCCCCTATGATGACTTTTGCCCGCTTTCCGCTCTCTTCCAGCCTTTTCCTGAACGCTTTTCCCCACGCCGTATGGTACAGCGCCGATAACGCTGGCATGTATAAGGCCTTGCGCAGTTGAACCGGCCCCGCTTTGCTCATCCGGCTCGCCCGCATCACGCTGCTGCCCGACTCATGCTGCACCGGCGTCAGTCCTGCATACGCCGCGAACTGCCGCGCTGTACCGAACTTCAGCCTCAGGCCCGTATACGCCAGCAGAACAGCCGCTGTTTTCTCCCCGATGCCCGGGATACTGTTCAGCAGCTTCCGCCGTCGTTTCATATCCGGGTCGTTATCCGTCAGGTCTTTTATCTGTTTTTCGATACGTGCCAGCTCCGCGCTCAGACATCCCAGCAGGATGTCAATGCTGGCCAGCTGAACCTCCGGCGCGGTTTCCCGTCGGTTTTTCTCCTGCGTCTGCATCTCTGTCAGCGCCTGATGCCTTAACACCAGGGCTTTCAGTGCCCGCTCTGTCGGATGAGGGGCCTCCCAGGCTGACGGGCGTTTTTCCCGGCAGAAGTGAGCCAGCATACGGGCGTCCACTTTGTCAGTTTTACTGCGCAACCCCTCACTCTGTGCGAAAGCTTTACTGAGGGCGGGGTTGATGATGGACACGGTATACCCGGCATCACTCAGATGCGCGGCCGCGTCTTCCATGTAGGTGCTGGTGGACTCCATGCAGACATGGGCACGGTTCACGTCATGGCCGCGAAGCCAGCGGACCAGCGCTTCGTGTCCGGAGAGGGTATT
>NZ_JBEAFQ010000034.1:0-840 GCF_040062275.1 Klebsiella sp. GW_Kp182
TAGCCGGGCTACGGGTTCACAACCGCCTGCGGATCGGTAGCCCGGACAGGCGCAACGCGCCGCCTCCGGGGAAGGTGCGCTGCCTGATACCTTGCTGCGGTTTTCTTCCCGGCTTGCGCTGCGCTTAGCCGGGCTACAGGTTCACAACCGTCTGCGGATCGGGTAGCCCGGACAGGCGCAACGCGCTGCCTCCGGGAAAGGTGCGCTGCCCGATGCTTTGCTGCGGTTTTCTTCCCGATGGCGCTGCGCTGACCAGGCTACGGGTTCACAACCGCCTGCGATCGGGTAGCCCGGACAGGCGCAACGCGCCGCCTCCGGGAAAGGTGCGCTGCCGGATGCTTTGCTGCGGTTTTCTTCCCGGTGGCGCTGCGCTGACCGGGCTACGGGTTCACAACCGCCTGCGGATCGGTAGCCCGGACAGGCGCAACGCGTCGCCTCCGGGGAAGGTGCGATGCCGGGTGCCTTGCTGCGGTTTTCTTCCCGGCTTGCGCTGCGCTTAGCCGGGCTACAGGTTCACAACCGTCTGCGGATCGGTAGCCCGGACAGGCGCAACGCGCCGCCTCCGGGGAAGGTGCGCTGCCTGGTGCCTTGCTGCGGTTTTCTTCCCGGTGGCGCTGCGCTTAGCCGGGCTACAGGTTCACAACCGTCTGCGGATCAGTAGCCCGGACAGGCGCAACGCGCCGCCTCCGGGGAAGGTGCGCTGCCTGATGCCTTGCTGCGGTTTTCTTCCCGGCTTGCGCTGCGCTTAGCCGGGCTACGGGTTCACACCGTCTGCGGATCGGTAACCCGGACAGGCGCAACGCGCCGCCTCCGGGAAAGGTGCGCTGCCGGATGCTTTGC
>NZ_JBEAFQ010000035.1:0-698 GCF_040062275.1 Klebsiella sp. GW_Kp182
ACCCTGCTGCTGGGGGCGGCGGCGCAGTTCGGCATCTTCGCCACGGTGCTGGGGGCGCTGACGCTGAACTACTTCGGCATCATCAGCTTCACCCTGCCGCAGGCGGCGGCCATCGGCATCATCGGCGGCGCGGACGGCCCGACGGCGATTTATCTGTCGGGCAAGCTGGCGCCGGAATTACTCGGGGCCATCGCGGTGGCGGCGTACTCGTATATGGCGCTGGTGCCGTTAATCCAGCCGCCGATTATGAAGGCGCTGACCAGCGAGAAGGAGCGGAAAATCCGCATGGTGCAGCTGCGCACGGTGAGTAAGCGGGAAAAAATCCTCTTTCCGGCGGTGCTGCTGCTGCTGGTGGCGCTGCTGCTGCCGGACGCGGCGCCGCTGCTGGGGATGTTCTGCTTCGGCAACCTGATGCGCGAGAGCGGGGTGGTGGAGCGCCTGAGCGACACGGTGCAGAACGGGCTGATAAATATCGTGACCATTTTCCTCGGGCTGTCGGTGGGGGCCAAGCTGGTGGCGGACAAGTTCCTGCAGCCGCAGACGCTGGGGATACTGGTGCTGGGGGTGATTGCGTTCTGCGTGGGGACGGCGGCGGGGGTGCTGATGGCAAAGCTGCTGAACCTGTGCAGCCGGAACAAAATCAACCCGCTGATTGGCTCGGCCGGGGTGTCGGCGGTGCCGATGGCGGCCAGGGTGTC
>NZ_JBEAFQ010000037.1:0-587 GCF_040062275.1 Klebsiella sp. GW_Kp182
CCGGAGATGGAGAATACGTCTTCGATCGGCAGCAGGAACGGCTTGTCAATCGCACGCTCTGGTTCCGGGATGTAAGAATCCAGGTAGCCAGCCAGTTCGATGATTTTCGCTTCCCAGTCTGCGTCGCCTTCCAGCGCTTTCAGAGCGGAACCGCGAACGATCGGAGTGTCGTCGCCCGGGAAATCGTACTGAGACAGAAGTTCACGAACTTCCATTTCAACCAGTTCCAGCAGCTCTTCGTCATCAACCATGTCGCATTTGTTCAGGAACACGATGATGTACGGAACGCCTACCTGACGACCCAGCAGGATGTGCTCACGAGTCTGCGGCATCGGGCCGTCAGTCGCAGCAACAACCAGGATCGCGCCGTCCATCTGCGCAGCACCGGTGATCATGTTTTTAACATAGTCGGCGTGGCCCGGGCAGTCTACGTGCGCGTAGTGGCGAGTCGGGGTGTCATATTCAACGTGAGAAGTGTTGATGGTGATACCACGAGCTTTTTCTTCCGGCGCGTTATCGATCTGGTCGAATGCGCGAGCAGAACCACCGTAGGTTTTAGCCAGAACGGTAGTGATTGCAGCGGTCAG
>NZ_JBEAFQ010000038.1:0-585 GCF_040062275.1 Klebsiella sp. GW_Kp182
AGGGGAACCTGCGGTTGGATCACCTCCTTACCTTAAAGAACCTGCCTTTGTAGTGTCCACACAGATTGTCTGATAAATGATGAATTTCAAAATGTACTGTGAAGTGCATTGTGAAATTTTGCTCTTTAAAAATCTGGATCAAGCTGAAAATTGAAACGACACACAGTTAATGTGTGTTCGAGTCTCTCAAATTTTCGCGACACGACGATGTTTTACGAAACATCTTCGGGTTGTGAGGTTAAGCGACTAAGCGTACACGGTGGATGCCCTGGCAGTCAGAGGCGATGAAGGACGTGCTAATCTGCGAAAAGCGTCGGTAAGGTGATATGAACCGTTATAGCCGGCGATGTCCGAATGGGGAAACCCAGTGCAATTCGTTGCACTATCGTTAACTGAATACATAGGTTAACGAGGCGAACCGGGGGAACTGAAACATCTAAGTACCCCGAGGAAAAGAAATCAACCGAGATTCCCCCAGTAGCGGCGAGCGAACGGGGAGCAGCCCGGAGTCTGAATCAGCTTGTGTGTTAGTGGAAGCGTCTGGAAAGTCGCAGGGTACAGGGTGATACTCCCGTACACTAAAAC
>NZ_JBEAFQ010000005.1:0-224106 GCF_040062275.1 Klebsiella sp. GW_Kp182
AGTGCAACGCGGCTTTCGCTCACCGTTGCGAGGTGGCGTATATTACGCTTTCCTCTTTCAGAGTCAACCCGTTATTTCAGAATTTTTTCTCTTCAACCGACCGGGTTGTTTGTGAAGTGATTCACATCTGCCGTGTCAGTGGGAGCGCATTATAGGGAGTTATTCGGCGGTGACAAGCGGTAAAATGCAATTTTATTTCAACCGCTCACCTTTTATACATAACGCTTATTTTTGCTGCTTTTTGATAGCATCCGGCAGGTCTGCCAGGCTATTAAGTACCCAATCAGCGGCACTTTCGGCTTCTGGGGTCACCGGCTTGCCGGTGCGCACTAATACTTTCGTGCCGACATTGGCCGCCAGAGCTGCCTGCATATCTTCGACTTTATCGCCAACCATAAAGGAAGCCGCCATATCAATATGCAGATAGTCGCGCGCCGAAATCAGCATACCCGGATGCGGCTTGCGGCAGTCGCAGGTCTGGCGAAACTCTTCAACGGTTCCCTGCGGGTGGTGCGGACAATAATAGATACCATCCAGATCAACGCCGCGATCGGCCAGCGACCAGTCCATCCACTCCGTCAGCGTTTCAAACTGCTCTTCAGTAAACTTACCGCGGGCGATACCGGACTGGTTGGTCACCAGCACCAGCGCGTAGCCCATCTCCTTTAATTGACGCATTGCGTCAATGACGCCATCGATAAATTCAAAGTTGTCGATTTCATGGACATAGCCGTGATCGACATTAATCGTGCCATCACGGTCAAGAAAAATTGCGGGTACTGACATTGCCACCGGTTTGCTCCTGATAAAGGCTAATGCGCGTAGTATCGCATGTTTCCGGACGCAAGAAAGTGCTCATTATACAGAGTCAGATTGATTTAGACGTCTGGATGCCTTAACATCCATTTCATTGACAGGCATCGCCTGGACACGGCAGAAGAAAATGCCACGGCAAACGGCTAAACGATAATAAATAACTGATGATTAAACTTTCGAATATTACCAAAGTGTTCCAGCAGGGAAATCGCAGCATACAGGCGCTGAACGATGTCAGCCTGCATGTCCCCGCCGGGCAAATTTATGGCGTCATCGGCGCTTCCGGCGCGGGTAAAAGTACGTTAATCCGCTGCGTTAACCTGCTCGAACGTCCAACGCAGGGCAGCGTACAGGTGGGTGGCCAGGAACTAACGGCGCTGTCAGAAAAAGAGCTCACTCGCGCTCGTCGCCAGATTGGCATGATCTTCCAGCACTTTAACCTGCTTGCCTCACGCACGGTATTCGGCAACGTGGCGTTGCCTCTGGAGCTGGATAATACGCCGAAAGATGAAATCAAGCGCCGGGTGACCGAGCTGCTCGATCTCGTCGGTCTGGGGGACAAACACGATAGCTATCCGGCAAATCTCTCCGGCGGTCAAAAACAGCGCGTGGCCATCGCCCGTGCGCTGGCGAGCAATCCAAAAGTCCTGCTCTGCGACGAAGCCACCAGCGCTCTGGACCCGGCCACTACGCGTTCGATTCTGGAACTGCTGAAAGATATCAACCGTCGCCTGGGCCTGACGATTTTGCTGATTACCCATGAAATGGATGTCGTCAAACGCATCTGCGATTGCGTTGCCGTTATCAGCAACGGCCAGCTGATTGAACAGGATACGGTGAGTGAGGTCTTCTCTCATCCCAAAACCCCGCTGGCGCAACAGTTTATCCAGTCAACGCTGCACCTTGATATCCCGGATGATTATCAGGCCCGCCTTAAACCTGAAGCGCTTCCCGATAGCGTGCCCATGCTGCGCATGGAGTTCACGGGTCACTCCGTTGATGCCCCGCTTCTTTCTGAGACTGCCCGTCGTTTTAATGTGAATAACAACATTATTAGCGCGCAGATGGATTACGCGGGCGGCGTGAAGTTCGGCATTATGCTCACTGAGATGCACGGCACGCAGGAAGATACCCAGGCCGCAATCGCCTGGCTACAGGAACACCATGTAAAAGTAGAGGTACTGGGATATGTCTGAACCAATGATTTGGCTGCTGGTTCGCGGCGTATGGGAAACGCTGGCCATGACGTTTGTCTCCGGCTTCTTCGGTTTTGTTCTCGGCCTGCCGGTCGGCGTGCTGCTGTACGTCACCCGTCCGGGGCAAATTGTCGCTAATGCGAAGCTCTACCGCACGCTTTCGGCGGTGGTGAATATTTTCCGCTCGATTCCTTTTATTATCCTGCTGGTGTGGATGATCCCATTCACTCGCGTGATTGTTGGCACGTCGATTGGCCTGCAGGCGGCTATCGTTCCGCTGACGGTCGGCGCCGCGCCGTTTATCGCCCGTATGGTGGAAAACGCCCTGCTGGAGATCCCCACCGGCCTTATCGAAGCATCCCGCGCCATGGGCGCAACGCCGATGCAGATCGTGCGTAAGGTTCTGCTGCCGGAAGCGCTGCCGGGTCTGGTGAATGCGGCAACCATCACGCTCATTACGCTGGTCGGCTATTCCGCGATGGGCGGCGCCGTGGGTGCCGGTGGTCTCGGGCAGATTGGGTATCAGTACGGTTATATCGGCTACAATGCAACGGTAATGAATACCGTACTGGTGCTGCTGGTTATTCTGGTGTACTTAATCCAATTCTCTGGCGATCGTATCGTCCGGGCTGTGACTCACAAATAACATTACACACAATACAGAATCTTACAGGAAGGAAATAACATGGCCTTTAATTTCAAAACCTTTGCGGCAGTCGGCGCGTTAATCGGTTCTCTGGCTCTGGTGGGTTGCGGTCAGGACGAAAAAGATCCTAACCATATTAAAGTCGGCGTTATCGTCGGTGCGGAGCAGCAGGTTGCGGAAGTCGCGCAGAAAGTAGCAAAAGAAAAATACGGCCTTGATGTCGAACTGGTGACCTTCAACGACTACGTTCTGCCGAACGAAGCGCTGAGCAAAGGTGATATCGACGTTAACGCCTTCCAGCATAAACCGTATCTTGACCAGCAAATCAAAGACCGCGGCTACAAGCTGGTTTCCGTAGGTAACTCTTTTGTTTACCCGATTGCGGGTTATTCGAAAAAAATCAAATCGCTGGACGAACTGCAGCCGGGCTCTCAGGTTGCGATTCCTAACGATCCCACCAACCTTGGCCGCTCTCTGCTGCTGCTGCAACAGGTTGGTCTGATCAAACTGAAAGAAGGCGTTGGTCTGCTGCCAACCTCTCTGGACATTATTGAAAACCCGAAAAACCTGAAAATTGTTGAGCTGGAAGCCCCGCAGCTGCCGCGCTCTCTGGATGATGCGCAAATCGCTCTGGCGGTTATCAATACCACCTATGCCAGCCAGATTGGCTTAACGCCGGCAAAAGACGGTATTTTCGTGGAAGGTAAAGAGTCTCCGTACGTGAACCTGATTGTCGCTCGCGAAGACAACAAAGATGCGGAAAATGTTAAGAAATTTGTTCAGGCCTATCAGAGTGACGAAGTTTACGAAGCGGCTAACAAAATCTTTAACGGCGGTGCGGTGAAAGGCTGGTAATCTTTTCTCAGCGTAATATCATTCAGGACGGGCTTTATGCCCGTCTTGTCATTTATGCAAGCACCTGATTCAATAGCGCCCTGTTTTATTATTTATTGAGGAAATACTATGCGTGCTTTACCGGTCTGTTTGTTAGCACTCATGTTAAGCGGTTGTTCTATGCTAAGCAGATCTCCCGTCGAGCCTGTACAAAGCACCGTAACCCCGCCTGCCAAATCGGAACCGGCAAAACCGAAAGCGACGCGTCCGGCCCCGGTAAGAATCTATACCGATGCAACAGAATTGGTGGGTAAACCTTTCCGCGAACTCGGCGAAGTCACCGGTGAATCATGCCAGGCCTCGAATCAAGACTCTCCGCCCAATATCCCGACGGCGCGCAAGCGCATGCAGATTAACGCTGCAAAAATGAAAGCCAATGCCGTGCTGCTGCACCGCTGCGAAGTGACCAGCGGAACTCCGGGCTGCTACCGCCAGGCCGTCTGCCTTGGTTCAGCGCTTAACGTTACGGCGCAATGAGTGATTTTCAGTTTGCGCAGATAGGCGTTATTCGCTCGCCCTATAAAGAAAAATTTGCCGTCCCCCGCCAGCCAGGGCTGGTTAAAAACGGCGGCGGCGAATTACATCTTCTGCCCCCCTATAACCAGGCCGATGCCGTACGTGGCCTGGAAAACTTCAGCCATCTGTGGATCCTGTTTGTGTTTCATCAGACCATGGAAGGCGGCTGGCGCCCGACCGTGCGCCCTCCCCGCCTCGGCGGTAATGCGCGGATGGGCGTTTTCGCCACCCGTTCCACCTTTCGTCCTAATCCAATCGGTATGTCGCTGGTCGAGCTGAAAGGTATTCGCTGCCAGAAAGAACACGTCGTTCTGGAACTCGGTAGTCTGGACCTGGTGGATGGTACGCCGGTCGTGGATATCAAACCTTACCTGCCCTTTGCCGAAGCGCTGCCGGAAGCCAGCGCGAGCTACGCGCAGCAGGCACCGCAGGCGGAAGTGGCGGTGAGCTTCACGCCAGAAACCGAAGCCCGGCTTTTAGAACTGGAAAAGCGCTATCCCCGACTTAAGGTGTTTATTAGCGAAGTTCTGGCACAAGATCCGCGCCCGGCATATCGTAAAGAAGAAGACCCGGGAAAGACCTACGCCGTCTGGCTGCTGGATTTTAACGTGCGCTGGCGGGTGATTTCGTCCGGTTTTGAAGTCTTTTCTCTCGAACCACGCTAATTTTATTTTCCTCTCTTTTGGCATCTTTGCCACACTGGTAAACTAAACCACTTTTTTGTGTCAGGCTGGCTCCCAGCCTGTATCGATCGTCCAAATGGAACCGTAACAACATGCGTACTAGCCAATACCTGCTCTCCACTCTGAAGGAGACACCTGCCGACGCCGAGGTTATCAGCCATCAGCTGATGCTGCGCGCCGGGATGATCCGCAAGCTGGCCTCCGGGTTATATACCTGGCTGCCGACCGGCGTGCGCGTCCTGAAAAAAGTCGAAAACATCGTGCGTGAAGAGATGAACAACGCCGGTGCAATCGAGGTGTTAATGCCGGTAGTTCAGCCCTCTGAGCTGTGGCAAGAGAGTGGTCGTTGGGAACAGTACGGCCCGGAACTGCTGCGTATTGCTGACCGTGGCGAACGTCCGTTCGTACTCGGCCCGACTCATGAAGAAGTGATCACCGACCTGATTCGTAACGAGCTGAGCTCCTACAAACAGCTGCCGCTGAACTTCTATCAGATTCAGACCAAATTCCGTGACGAAGTGCGCCCGCGTTTCGGCGTGATGCGTTCCCGTGAATTCCTGATGAAAGATGCTTACTCTTTCCATACCTCTCAGGAATCTCTGCAGGAAACCTACGACGCGATGTACGCCGCGTACAGCAAAATCTTCAGCCGTATGGGCCTGGATTTCCGTGCGGTACAGGCTGACACCGGTTCTATCGGCGGTAGCGCCTCTCACGAATTCCAGGTGCTGGCGCAGAGCGGCGAAGATGACGTGATCTTCTCTGACTCTTCCGACTACGCGGCCAATATTGAGTTCGCCGAAGCCGTTGCGCCGAAAGAGCCGCGCGCTGCCGCCACTCAGGAAATGACGTTGGTCGATACGCCGAACGCCAAAACCATCGCCGAGCTGGTTGAGCAGTTCAATCTGCCGATTGAGAAAACGGTGAAAACCCTGCTGGTCAAAGCGGTAGAAGACAGCAAGTCTCCGCTGATTGCCCTGCTGGTTCGCGGCGATCATGAGCTGAACGAAGTTAAAGCGGAAAAACTGCCGCAGGTCGCCAGCCCGCTGACCTTCGCTTCCGAAGAAGAGATCCGCGCGCTGGTGCAGGCAGGTCCCGGTTCTCTGGGCCCGGTTAATATGCCCATTCCGGTGATTATCGACCGTACCGTTGCCGCAATGAGCGATTTCGCCGCGGGCGCTAACATCGACGGGAAACACTACTTCGGCATCAACTGGGATCGCGACGTCGCCACCCCTGAAGTGGCTGATATCCGTAACGTCGTGGCGGGTGACCCGAGCCCGGACGGTAAAGGTACGCTGCTGATTAAACGCGGTATCGAAGTGGGCCACATCTTCCAGCTGGGTACCAAATACTCTGAAGCGATGAAAGCCTCCGTACAGGGCGAAGATGGCCGTAACCAGATCCTGACGATGGGCTGCTACGGTATCGGTGTGACGCGCGTGGTGGCGGCCGCCATTGAGCAGAATTTTGACGATCGCGGGATTCTGTGGCCGGAAGCTATCGCCCCGTTCCAGGTTGCGATTCTGCCGATGAACATGCATAAATCCTACCGCGTGCAGGAGCTGGCCGAGAAGCTGTACGCAGAGCTGAGCGCGCTGGGTATCGACGTGCTGATGGACGACCGTAAAGAGCGTCCGGGCGTGATGTTCGCCGATATGGAGCTTATCGGTATTCCGCACACCATCGTGCTGGGCGACCGTAACCTCGACAACGACGATATCGAATATAAATATCGTCGCAGCGGCGAGAAGCAGCTGATTAAAACCGGCGATATCGTGAATTACCTGGTACAACAAATTAAAGGTTAACGCCAAAAGAGGCTCTGGTTTCAGAGCCTCTTTTTTACAAGGATTGTAATCATGGCTAAACAACGGGCAAATTATGTCCTGCTTTTTCCCGCATTATTTTTACTTTCGGCCTGCACGGTAGACGTCAGCCGGTCCGCGCCTTCCGCTTCCGCTATTAAGCCACCATCTCAGCAATGGGCAGTTAAACTTCAGCGCCAGAGCTCAGTGGCTAATAACACGCTGACTGAAATTAACGCACAAGACCTGCTCCCCGGCGATCTCCTTTTCTCTTCCAGCATTGGCGTGACGTCCCTGGGGATTCGTGCTTTTAGCGCATCCTCCGTTAGCCATGTCGCTATCTATATCGGTGATAACCAGGTTGCAGAGGCAACCGGCGCTGGGGTGCAAATTATTCCGCTCCAGCAAGCGATGCAGCACAGCGATAAGCTGTTTGCCCTAAGAGCGCCTGACCTCACGCCGCAACAGGCCGCCGGCATTAAAAATTTCGCCTATAAAAACAGAAACAGCGGCTATAACTATCGCGGCATCATTGAATTTGTGCCCTTTATGGTAACCAAACGGCTCTGCTCCCTGAATCCCTTTTCGAAAGATTTCCGCCAGCAGTGCGTGAATGGCCTGGCCAAAGCGCAGCTTAGCGATGCCGTTTCCGGAGACAAAAAAATGTGGTTTTGTTCTGAGTTTGTCAGCGATGCCTTCGCGAAGGCCGGACACCCGCTGACCCTGGCTCAACCGGGCTGGATTAGCCCATCAGACCTGCTTCATATGCGTGAGGGGGACGTGGCAAACTTTAAGCCCGAAACACAATTGCAGTATATCGGGCATCTTAAATTGGGAATTTATATCAAGACAAGCCGTCTCGTAGGACTCAATTAACTAACGAGAATTGCAGTCTTCTTTTTGATAAAACTTGCCTGGTGAATCCACCGCCAGAACTTTAACCGGCGCTCCCGAATCCGGGTTCGCTTCCAGCGTAAAGTGCCCCTCGACCACCAGCAGCACCGGGCGAGTATCCGTTCCGCGCGCCGCGGCATAATCACGCTCGAGCTGCGCGTTATTCGCGACTGCCACTCGCTTGCCGGTTGCGCAATCGGTAAAGGTCGCGGCATCCGCCATATAGAAGTACATTCCGTGCATCGCCATTGGCGTGATAGGCAGGCTGGCTTTGACTGACTCAAGCGTATAGTTCAGCGTAGACTCGAGGGGATTACCGTCGCGATCGAGCATTTCCAGCTTGTCGCCCTTCGCCCGATAGTAAGACTTCTCGCCTTTGCTGTCGGTCAGCACCAGCTTATCGGCCGTGCGCGCCCAGGTGCCATAGGAAGCAAAGGAGGAAGGCTCGCGACTGACGCCCTGATACCGCTCGTTCATCACCCAGGTGCCGTCTTTCTCAAGAAAGAGCGAAGTTTCGATACCTTCGCAGTCGGCGCACGGCAGCACGCCGCGCCAGCTCTGCTGCATCGGCTTTAGTTCTTCCATCGGCGCCGGTTGTAGCGTGTCCATCTCCGCGCGATGGTTACAGCCGAATAGGGCAAAAAGCGAGCACGCCGCCACGACTGAAAATACGATTTTCTTCACTGTAAATTCCTTATTATCCATTCCACCGGTTCGCCATGCCTTTAATGACGAACTTTCCCACGCAGCGCCTTAACTGAGGATTTTTGCGCCTTTGAGGCAAGCCGGCGCTCTTTTGACGCTCTGGTCGGTCGCGTCTCCCGGCGGTGCTTCTGCACTGCGGTTAATTCTTGTATTAAGGCAACCAGACGCGCAATCGCCGCTTCGCGATTCATCTCCTGGCTGCGATATTCCTGAGCCTTAATGATAACCACACCCTCGGCAGAAATTAAGTGATGGCTGGAGGTAAGCAGACGTTCCTTATAATACTCGGGCAGGCTCGATGCCTTAATATCAAAGCGCAAATGGATAGCCGTCGATGCTTTATTGACATGCTGACCGCCCGCCCCTTGGGCGCGTATCCCGGAAAGTGAGACCTCGTCATCCGCAATCGCCACGCTGCGGCTAATCGTAATCATGCGGATGTTTGCCAGGCCGTTAAATGAATTTCCAGATTATTCTTAGCGTCAGATAACCAGATAGCGCCATCCTGGATAGTCGCCTGTAGCGACATTGTCCGATCGGCAAAAGCACTGAGCTGCGCCAGCTGAGTATCATCTAAATACCATACGGTTAGCTTTGAAAACTGTGCCATTTTGCTTTTATTTTGCTGCCACCAGATTTCTGCCGCCCGGCTATTATAGGCAAACAGCGCCACCTCTTGCGCCCGCGAACAGGCTTTTTTAATCCGCCGTTCGTCCGGCAGCCCCAGTTCGATCCACAGATCAACGCCCAGATGATCGTTTAGCAGCCAGAGTTCAGCTTCATCATCGGAAGACAAACCGCGGGTAAACTGCAGACGCTCGTCGGCGTATTTCATCCACGCCAGCAGGCGCAGCATCATGCGCTCCTGGGTTTCTGACGGATGCTGGGCAAGCGTCAAACTGGCATCCAGAAACTGGTTGCGGTCCAGGTCGGCCACGTTCACCGTCGCTTTATAAATCGTCGCTTTCAGCGCCATGAGGAAACTCCTGATAAAAATGGCGTTCATTGTAGCGAAACTGGCGGCAAAAGGCTGTCAGCAATCGCAGGATCCCCTTTCATCCTGCTGATATTGCTTAAATGACTATGGTATAGTCACCTTGCTAAACAGAGTTTATCTTCGTAGGCTTAAACTTACATCCCACGGTTAAGTCAGAACGCTGACAGGAGGGCATGTGGACAAATATTGTGAGTTAATACGCAAGCGGTATGCGGAAATAGCCAGCGGGGACCTTGGGTATATCCCGGATGCGCTAGGTTGCGTGTTGAAAGTATTGAATGAGGTTGCGGCGGATCAGGCCCTTGCTGAGTCAGTCAGGGAAAAGGCCGCATATGCGGCGGCAAACTTACTGGTGAGCGATTATGTCAATGAATGATACTTATCAACCCATCAATTGCGATGATTATGACAACCTCGAACTTGCCTGTCAGCACCATCTGGTCCTGGCGCTGGAGCTCAAAGATGGCGAACAGCTGCAAGCGAAGGCCAACGATCTTATCTCGCGCAAAAATATCGAGTATCTCGTCGTAGAGCTCGCCGGTGACGTCCGCGAACTGCGCCTGGATAAAATCGCCAGCTTCAGCCATCCGGAAATCGGTACGGTAGTGGTCAGCGAGTCCTGAAGCAAAACGGGTGGCTCAGCCGCCCGTTTTCATCCACATCATCTGCACGCCTTCACCTTCCTGAACTTTCCCATCGACGGTAATAAACAGACCATCGGCTGCGGCGATAAGCGTTTCGCCGTAAAACAGCAGCGGCGTGGTATCGCGCCGCCAGGGCGCAACGTTGAGCTCCTGCCAGATTTTCTTCAGCTTGCGGCCGCCCTGGCGACCGACGATATGCAGATTACCGCTGGCGCGAAAACGAATAGTGACCGCTTCATCCTGGCGCGGGCCGCGTAACGGGCCGCCGGACAGGAGCTTCAGTTCGCCAAGGCCGTCGGGTAACGGCAGCGGTCTGGCAATATCGCGCCACGCCAGCACCGTCTCGCTCTGTCCGGGGAGATATTTCACCCAGTGCAGCCGTTGCTGATAACGACGAACGGCGAATTGGCCAAGGCGCAGGCAGGGATACGCATCCTCGCGCGCCATCGCCACTTCACGCCAGATACGCTCCGGCATCTCGCGCGAAGGCATCGGCGCATTGAGCCCAGCCAGCCAGCGGCGCAGCAGCGCGGCCCGACGCGGGGCGCTCATGGCCGCCAACGGTTCGATAGTCAACGCGCCATCCTCCGCCACCAGCGTTGCCAACTCCGCCGCGAGCATTTCATCCAGCAGCTGTTCCTGCTCGCCGCACAGGCTGGCGCTGCGCGCTACGGCCTCGGCGAAGTGCGGCCAGCGAGCGTTAAGCAGCGGAACAATTCGCAGGCGGAGAAAATTGCGATCGTAGGCGTCGTCCTGGTTACTTTCGTCTTCAATCCAGCTGAGCTGATGGGCTATCGCCCACCGGTGCAGGGAGTCGCGGCTTTCGTTAAGCAGCGGACGCAGCAGTTTCGTCCCGGCAAAATCGGACTCGCCGGCCATCGCCGAAAGCCCGGTAGGGCCGCTCCCCCGCTTAAGCGCCAACAGAAAGGTTTCACACTGGTCGTCAAGATGCTGTGCCGTCACCAGCGCTTCGCCGGGTAATAGCGCCGAACGGAAAGCCTGATAGCGCGCCTGACGCGCGTGGGCCTCAATCCCCAGCCCCTCATCGGCGAGCGCCACCCGTTCAACCAAAAGCGGTACCTGCCACTGCTGGCATATTTGTCGGCAGTGCGCCACCCAATCGTCGGCGTTCGCGCTGAGGCCGTGGTGAATATGCATCGCCCGCAGCTGAACGGTAGGATCCTGTTCGCGCCAGCAAACCAGGCGATACAGGAGCACGCTCGAATCCAGCCCGCCGCTAAAGGCCACTAAAAAATGGCGGTGCGGCTGTAGCCTTTGCGCCATGTCTGGGATCATCATCATGAGAGTACTAACTGAGGAAAGCGTGTCCGGCACGTTACCCGGCAGAACACGCTCTGACAAGAATTACTGCTGATAAATCTCCAGCGGTAGCCCGTCCGGATCGTTAAAAAAGGTGAATCGTTTACCGGTGAAGGGGTCGATACGAACGCCTTCACAGGCCACGCCGTGGGCCTCAAGATGCGCAACGGCGGCATCGACATCATCAACGCTAAACGCCAGATGGCGCAGCCCGCAGGCTTCGGGGCGGCTCGGACGCGCAGGAGGAAACGGGAATGAAAAGAGTTCAATGACATATTCGCCATTCAGCGCCAGATCGCCCTTCCATGAATCACGCTCCTGGCGATAGAACTCGCCCTGCAGGGTGAACCCCAGAATGTCGCAGTAGAAGGCTTTACTCTTCGCATAATCCGTCGCAATGATGGCGATATGGTGAACCCGTTTTAAATCCAGCATGGTACAACTCCTCCAGTTGAAGCCAACAACGTTACTCGTTCAGTTCGTGAGTGCGCAAGCGCTTAGTCATTTTTTAAGACTCGAACCCAGTACACGCCGTCTTCATCGCGTTTCGCGCCGTGGATATCGGTTTCGAAACCCGGATAGTGGCGGCCGATGGAGCACAGCATCAGCAGGAAATTGAGCACCGCGCGGCTCTCCTCGGCGATCATCTCGCCGGGCATCAGCAGCGGCACGCCGGGCGGGTACGGTAGGATCATATTCGCTGAAATACGCCCGACCAGATTCTCCAGTTCAATGGTTTCCACTTCGCCTTTAATCTGCCGCTGCCAGGCCTGATGCGGCGTCATTTTCATCTCCGGCAGGACGTCGAAAGCGCTAAGCATCAGCTGCGAAAGCTGGTGCTGGCGAATCAGACGATGAATACCCTGGGCCAGATCCTGAATACGCATGTTGCGGTAAAAATCCGGATCTTCGGCGTACAGATCCGGCAGCATGTTTTTCACCCGTAAATTGAGATCGTAAGCGCGTTTGAACTCGGTCAATCCGCGCAGCAGCCCCATCGCCCGGGTTTTATCTATACCGATACTGAACAGGAACAGCAGGTTGTACGGCCCAGTTTTTTCTACCACCACGCCGCGCTCATCAAGGAACTTCGCCACCAGCGCGGCCGGAATGCCTTCGCTATCCATGTTGCCCTGCTCGTCCATACCGGGCGTCAGAATGGTGACTTTCACCGGATCGAGGAACATATGGTCGTCATCGGCGTCCTGAAAGCCATGCCACCTTTCTCCGGGTGAAACCGGCCAGCACTGCGCTTCCCCCACCTCTTCCGGCTGCCAGATATCAAAAAACCAGCCGTCAGACTCTTCGCGCAACCGCTGCACCTCTTTTCGAAAATCCAGCGCCCGCTCAATCGAACGCTGAATCAGTCGTCTGCCGGAGTTACCGCGCAGCATGGCGGCAGCCGTCTCAATGGAGGCAACGATCGGGTAGCTCGGGGAGGTCGAGGTGTGCATCATAAAGGCTTCATTGAAGGTATCTTCATCATAGCTGCCTTTAATATGAATCAGCGAAGCCTGCGATAGCGCGGCCAGCATTTTATGCGTCGACTGCGTTTCAAAGATCACTTTCCCCGCAATGCGATCGCCGCTCATCCCGCTTTTGCCCTGATAGATCGGATGAAAATGGGTATAGGGCACCCAGGCGGAATCAAAGTGGATTGACGGTACGTCGAGGGTCTCTTTGATCCAGGTGGTGTTATACAGCAGTCCGTCATAGGTGGAGTTGGTGATCACCGCATGCACAGGCCACCCGGCGCCGCCTGTCGCATTAACCTTTTGCTGAATACTGTCGCGGGTAAATTCGCGCTTGGGTATGCCGCCGAGGATCCCTAGCGCATTGCGCGTCGGCTTTAGCCACAGCGGCACCACGTCGCTCATCATCAGTAAATGAGCCAACGATTTATGGCAGTTGCGATCGATAAGCAGGGTGCTGCCCGCCGGAGCGGAATACATACCGACAATCTTATTCGACGTCGAGGTTCCGTTGGTCACCATATAGCTCTGTTCGGCGCCGAATGCGCGGGCAATATACTCTTCCGCCTCCAGATGCGGACCGCTATGATCGAGCAGCGATCCCAGCTCCGTCACGGAAATAGAGACGTCGGCCTTTAGGGTATTCCCGCCAAAGAAATCATAAAACAGACAGCCCACCGGACTTTTTTGATATGCCGAGCCGCCCATATGCCCGGGGGTACAGAAAGTATATTTCCCCTCCTGCACATAGTTGAACAAGGCTTTGGTAAACGGCGGGGTTATGTTGTCGAGGTATTCGCGGGTGTATTGACCGATGCGGGTAGCGATCTCTTCCGCCAGCCCCAGCGCGTATTCAAAGAACCATAGCGTCATGCGCAGGTCCTGGCTGCTGACGTCCATCGTCGAGTGGGCGTTGATAAATGCGTACAGCGGCAGATATTCATTTAAGCAATTAATATCGCTGCACAGATCAACGCTGTATTCATCCCAGTCAAAAATAACCCCGCAGATCCGCGGATTATGCTCGATAAATTGCAAAAGATCGGCGCTATTTTGCGGCCAGATGGTCTGGAAACCTTGCCGTTGCAGGGCGGCCTCCAGTTCTTTGATCGGTTCGTCTTTATAATAGACGCCGTGGGGACCCATGATCGCAATGATATTCACGCTTTCCTCCTGAATTTACCTAAGGAAAGCATCATATCACCCCGCCAGCGCTAAGCACTGGCGGATTTATCTCTATTACAGCGCTTTCCACGCATCGCCCCAGGCAATGCCTGCGCCGGGCTCATAGTAGGTCGGCGCCACGTTGCACCACGCCCCTTCAGGTAGCGGTTTACACTGATACAGCGCGCCGTGGTTATTAACGATATCACCCGCTTTCCAGGTCTGGGTACTGCTCCAGGAAGGATAGCTGATGGTGTCGCTGTCTTTGCCATCGGTCGTTTCATCCGCAGCAGCAGCTTTAGCCTTCACGTTCAGGGTGTACGTTGCCGTGCTGGACAAGGTCCCGTCGCTTACCGTCAGGCTCACCACATATTGCGCATCGCGATCTTTTTCCGGAGCGGTAAAGGTGATAACGGCTTTATCCTGTCCGCTGATAGTCTGGCCGTCCTGCGACATCCAGGTATAGGTGAGCTTATCGCCATTCGCATCGGTAGAGCCCTCCGCGCTCAGGGAAACCCTGGCGCCCGCTTCGATAGCGCCAATCGGACCGGCGATACGCGCAACCGGCGCCACGTTAGTTTCCTGCGCAGGCGTGGTATCGTCAGGCGTTGCCGGGGTGGTATCCTCGGCCTGGCCGGTATCGTCGATGATATTGACGTTGAAGTGGCTCTGGACGCACTTCGCATAGTCACCTTGTTTAAAGGCGCTATACGGCATCTGGTAGCCCACCAGCTGGCAGGCGTTAGTCTTGCCGTCAGCGGTGTCCGGGCTCCATCCCCAATCCTCTTCCCAGTAAATCGGTCACGCGCCCGCGCCGCCTTCATCGAACTGCTTCATATTCTTACAGCCGAGAACTTCATCATCAGCAATCGGCACTTTCAGGTAGTTTGCGAACTCTTTGTAGTAGGCAATACGGTTCAGAGACTGCGCGTTCTCTTCCGCCCCGCCGCACTCGACGCCGCCGTTGATAATTTGAATGGTGACCCCAAAGCCTTCAACCAGGCCATTCGCTTTATCATGATCGTTTGGTACCCAGGTTCCGTCGATGACGTGTAGCATAGAGGGCTTCGGCGGCTGCGGGTAAACGAAGAAGAACACCGCGCTCGCCAGGTTCATCCAGGTATCCGCCACCCGCTCCGGTTTATCCAGCAGAGGACGAACGTCGCCATCGTACATGGCATCGGAGAACGGGCCGTAGTTGTAGTTATAGGAGAGCTGTTTTGCACCGCGGCCAAAGTAGCTCAGGTAGTCGCCGTCTTTATCTTTACCGCAGGGCCAGGTCTGCCCCTGCCAGATATCCGGGTTACACTCCCCGTTGTAGCCGCCTTTCTGACCTTCAACCCAGCCCACTTCACGGAGATAAACCAGCGCCTGGCGCCACTCGGGAATATCGCGCCAGCTTTCGTGGCCGCCGGTTTCCTGAGCAAAGTGGGCAAACATGGTTGCCAGAGATTTACGGCATATGGCATCGCTATCGCGTCCGTCGGTATAGGTCCCGCAAACCGCAGGGAATTTACCAATAGCTTTCAGAAAGTTAGAGTAGGTATATTCTGCCGCGCGCATCGGGAACAGATATTCCCAATCCTTTTCGGACAGAATGCTTTCCACGCGCTTCACGTTTGCCGGGTTGGTCGCCAGACCCGGCTCGATTTTTTCAACTTCGCTGTTCGGCAGCGTTTGAATCGATGATTTTACCGATGTCATGAGCGGAAAGTCGGTTAAGGCTTTTTCTTTCGCGGCCAGGTCACTCGCCTTGATGGTTGTCGCTTCCGTTGCGCCAAGCAACGGTGTGGCCTGTGCGGCCCCCAGGCTTAACATGATCCCTGCGGCCACGGCGCTTAATGCGACGGTTTTGTGCAATGCCATAGTATTTCTCCTTTATCCTTGTTAACGGCCTGCCGGGTCGCAATCCCTGGCAGTTGCTGCACTTTTAGGGGAGATCGGCATCATCGGCTAATCACATTAGCTCTTATTCATCTCATCTCGTCTCAGTAAACAACACATAAAAAAAGGGCCGGAAAATCCGGCCCTTAGGGATAAAAAATGAGTCAGATAATCAGGCGTAGCCGTAGCTCATCAGACGCTGATAGCGACGGTTCAGCAGATCTTCTTCGCTCAGAACATCGAGGTCAGCCAGATCGGCCAGCAGCTGCGCTTTCAGAGAGGCGGCCATGACTTCCGGATTACGATGCGCGCCGCCCAGCGGCTCAGGAATGATGGAGTCAATCAGCTTCAGCTCTTTCAGACGCGGGGCAACAATCCCCATCGCTTCGGCGGCCAGCGGCGCTTTATCGGCGCTTTTCCACAAAATGGAGGCACAGCCTTCCGGGGAGATAACGGAATAGGTGCTGTACTGCAGCATATTCACTTTATCGCCCACGCCGATTGCCAGCGCGCCGCCGGAACCACCTTCACCGATAACGGTGCAGATAACCGGGACGCTCAGACGCGACATTTCACGCAGGTTGCGGGCAATCGCTTCAGACTGGCCGCGCTCTTCCGCACCGACGCCCGGATAGGCGCCCGGGGTGTCGATAAAGGTGATGATCGGCATTTTAAAGCGTTCGGCCATTTCCATCAGGCGCAGCGCCTTACGATAGCCTTCCGGCGCCGGCATACCGAAGTTGCGGCGAATTTTCTCTTTGGTTTCGCGCCCTTTCTGGTGGCCGATAATCATTACCGGACGCCCGTCCAGACGCGCAATCCCGCCGACGATAGCTTTATCGTCAGCATAGGCACGGTCACCGGCCAGTTCGTCGAATTCGTCGAAAGCCAGGCGGACATAATCCAGGGTGTACGGGCGACGTGGATGGCGCGCCAGCTGCGCAACCTGCCATGCACCAAGATCGGCGAAGATCTTGCGCGTCAGCTCTACGCTCTTTTCACGCAGGCGATGCACTTCTTCATCGATATTAATATCCAGTTTCTCATCCTGGCGGCTAACCGCAGTCAGAGAATCGATTTTCGCTTCCAGCTCTGCAATCGGCTGTTCAAAATCAAGGAAATTCAGACTCATAGTATTCCTGTATTAGTCAAACTCCAGTTCCACCTGCTCCGAGCCGATAAGGCCACGCAGATCGTTAAGTAAACGATCGCTCGGAGAGACGCGCCATGTTGCGCCAAAACGCAACCGCGCGCGTGCATCCGCCCTCTGATAATAGAGGTGTACTGGAATAGTTCCCGAACGGTGGGGTTCCAGAGACTGACGGAGTCGGTTTAAAAGCTGGTCATCAATTTGCCTGTCCGTCAGCGAGATAGCAAGCCCGCGAGCATATTTTTCCCGGGCTTCGTCAATGTCCATGACTTCACGAGCGGTCATTTTAAGCCCCCCGCTGAAGTCATCAAAGCTGACCTGTCCGCTGACGATAAGTATGCGGTCTTTTTCCAGCAGCTGCTGGTATTTATCCAGGGCGTCGGTGAACAACATCACCTCCAGACGCCCGGAACGGTCATCCAGCGTGCAGATGCCGATACGATTGCCGCGCTTGGTGACCATGACCCGCGCGGCAATAACGAGCCCGGCCGCCGTGGTCACTTTACCACGATCGGTCGGATGCATGTCTTTGAGTCGTACGCCGCCTACGTAGCGCTCGATCTCTTTCAAGTACTGGTTAATCGGATGCCCGGTCAGATACAGCCCCAGGGTCTCCCTTTCGCCATCCAGCACGACCTGTTCCGGCCACGGCTGGCAGCTGGCGTAGGACTGTTCGATTTGCTCCGGCTCTTCCGCCAGTACGCCGAACATGTCCGCCTGACCGATAGCTTCGGCTTTGGCGTGCTGATCGGCGGCTTTTAGCGCATCGCCCAGTGAATTCATTAACGCCGCGCGATGCGGCCCGAGGCGGTCGAAGGCCCCGGACATAATCAGTTTTTCCAGCACCCGACGGTTGAGCTTTTTAATATCCGTACGCGCGCAGAGATCGAACAGTTCGCGGAAATAGCCGCCCTGATTACGGGCTTCAATGATCGCTTCTATCGGACCTTCGCCGACGCCTTTGATGGCGCCGATACCATAAACGATTTCGCCATCGTCGTTAACGTGAAAATGGTACAGGCCGGAGTTAATATCCGGCGGCAGGATTTTCAGCCCCATCCGCCAGCACTCATCCACCAGGCCGACAACCTTCTCGGTGTTATCCATATCCGCGGTCATTACCGCCGCCATAAATTCAGCCGGATAGTGCGCCTTCAGCCACAGCGTCTGATAGGACACTAAAGCATAAGCGGCAGAGTGCGATTTGTTAAATCCATAACCGGCGAACTTCTCTACCAGGTCAAAGATTTTAATCGCCAGTTCGCCGTCAACGCCGCGCTTTCTCGCCCCTTCTTCAAAGGTGCCGCGCTGCTTGGCCATCTCTTCCGGCTTTTTCTTACCCATCGCACGACGCAGCATATCCGCGCCGCCGAGGGTATAGCCGGAAAGCTCCTGGGCAATCTGCATGACCTGTTCCTGGTACAGGATAATGCCATAGGTTGGCTCCAGTACCGGTTTCAGACATTCGTGCTGCCATTGTACGTCCGGATACGATATCTCTTCGCGACCGTGCTTACGGTCGATAAAGTTATCCACCATTCCCGACTGCAGCGGCCCCGGTCGGAACAGGGCCACCAGAGCGATCATATCTTCAAAGCAGTCAGGCTGCAGACGCTTGATCAGATCCTTCATACCGCGCGATTCAAGCTGGAAGACGGCGGTGGTTTCCGAACGCTGCAGCATGTCGAAGCTTTTTTTATCGTCTAGCGGGATAGCGGCAATATCCAGCGGCCCCTCGCCGTTCTTCTCGCGGCGGGCGTTGATCATCTCCAGCGCCCAGTTAATGATGGTGAGCGTACGCAGACCGAGGAAGTCGAACTTCACCAGCCCGGCATATTCAACGTCGTTCTTATCAAACTGGGTAACCGGATGCTGGCCCGCTTCATCGCAGTACAGCGGGGCAAAATCGGTTATTTTGGTGGGCGCAATCACCACCCCGCCCGCATGTTTACCGGCGTTACGGGTGACCCCTTCAAGCTTACGCGCCATGTCGATCAGCGCTTTAACCTCTTCGTCCGCCTCGTAAATCTCCGGCAGCTGCGGCTCGGCTTCAAACGCTTTCGCCAGCGTCATCCCCGGATCGGGCGGTACCAGCTTAGAAATGCGGTCCACAAAGCCGTACGGGTGGCCCAGCACGCGGCCAACGTCGCGGATAACCGCTTTCGCTGCCATGGTGCCGAAGGTAATAATCTGCGAGACCGCATCGCGACCGTACATGTCCGCGACGTGTTCAATCACCTGGTCGCGCTTCTCCATACAGAAGTCAACGTCGAAGTCGGGCATGGAGACACGTTCCGGGTTAAGGAAACGTTCGAACAGCAGGTCGAACTCCAGCGGATCGAGGTCGGTAATTTTCAGCGCATAGGCCACCAGCGATCCGGCGCCGGAGCCACGTCCCGGCCCTACCGGCACGCCGTTATCCTTCGACCACTGGATAAACTCCATAACGATCAGGAAGTAGCCCGGGAACCCCATCTGGTTAATCACCTGCAGCTCAATATCCAGGCGTTCATCATATTCGGGACGGCGTTTAGCCCGCTCATCCGGATCGGGGAACAGGAATTCCAGACGCTCTTCCAGACCCTCTTTGGATTTCTTAACCAGATAATCTTCGGTGGTCATATCCCCCGTCGGGAACTGCGGCAGGAAGTACTCGCCAAGGCGCACGGTCACGTTACAGCGTTTGGCGATCTCCACGGTGTTTTGCAGCGCTTCGGGAATATCGGAAAAGAGCTCGCACATCTCCTCTTCGCTGCGCATATACTGCTGCGGCGAGTAGTTGCGCGGACGCTTGGGATCGTCGAGGGTAAAGCCGTCGTGGATAGCCACGCGGATTTCATGGGCGTCGAAGTCGCCCGGCTCAAGGAAGCGAACATCGTTGGTCGCCACCACCGGTAGGCCGCGGGTTTCCGCCAGTTCTACCGCTGCATGCAGGTAGGGCTCTTCATCCTGACGGCCGGTGCGAATGAGCTCAAGAAAGTAGCAATCAGGGAAATGTTGTTCATAAAAATCAACGCACTGATCCACCAGCGCCATGTTTCCGCGCAGCAGGCTACGACCCACGTCGCCCATACGCCCGCCGGAGAGCAAAATCAGCCCTTCTTTTAATTCGATCAGCCAGTCGCGGTCGATAATCGGGCCTGCCGCGCCGTAGCCGCGCTGATAGGCTCTGGAGATCAGCAGCGTCAGGTTTTGATAGCCAGTATTATTTGCCGCCAGTACCGTCAGCTGGCTCAGTTCATCGCCAAGCAGATCGCTCTGAACGTGGAAATCGGCCCCGACGATGGGTTTAATTCCGGCACCGTGCCCTGCTCCGTAGAACTTCACCAGCCCGCAGAGGTTGGTAAAATCAGTGATCGCCAGCGCAGGCATGCCGAGCGCGGCCGCCTTTTTTACCAACGGTCCGGTTTTCGCCAGACCATCGATCATGGAATAGTCGCTGTGCACCCGCAGGTGTACGAAACGTGGTTCAGCCATCTTCAGATTCCGCGTTACTTAATTGCTTGCGTGTCAGTTCAGGACGCCAGGCCCAGCGCGCGTTTCACCGGGCCAAAGCTGCGCCGGTATTGCTCGATTACGCCATGTTCCAGCAGCTTTTGCAGATGAAAAGCGGTGGGATAACCTTTATGTTGCGCAAAACCGTACTGCGGGAACTCCCGGTCCAGTACGGCCATTTCAGCATCGCGCGTCACTTTAGCCAGAATAGACGCGGCGCTGATTTCCGCCACTCGGCTGTCGCCTTTGACGACCGCCAGTGACGGCATCGGCAGCGGCGGACAGCGGTTACCATCAATAAGAACAAACTCAGGGGAAACGCGCAAACCGGCAACGGCGCGCTGCATGGCCAGCATGGTCGCGTGCAAAATATTCAGCTCATCGATTTCATGCGGCTCAGCGCGACCGAGGCTCCAGCACAGCGCTTTTTCTTTGATCTCGTCATATAGCGCAAGGCGGCGTTTTTCGCTTAGCTTTTTTGAGTCGTTAAGACCGACGATCGGCTTTGCCGGATCGAGAATAACCGCGGCGGTCACCACCGCGCCAACCAGCGGGCCGCGTCCGACTTCATCGACTCCCGCAACCAGATGGGTATGCGGATATACGAATTCCATCATTTTGCTAACTCCAGAACGGCATCCGCCGCCTGCTCATCAGCGTTGCAGCGGATCTGCTGATGCAGCGCGCGGAAGGTTTCATGCATATCGTGGCTGGTTTTTCCGTCGGCCAGCAGCGGCTTTAGCGCCTCGGCCAGCGCCTGCGGCCGGCATTCATCCTGCAGCAGTTCTTTAACCAGTTCGCGCCCGGCCAGTAAATTCGGCAACGACACATAGTCGGTCTTCACCAGCCGTTTCGCCAGCCAGAAGGTAAACGGCTTCATCCGATAGCCGACAACCATCGGACACTTAGCCAGCATACACTCCAGCGCAGCCGTGCCGGAGGCCAGCAGCGCGGCATCGCTGGCGATCATCGCATCGCGCGCCCGGCCGTCGAGCAGGTGTACGGCAAGATCCGGCGCCGTTTCCGCTTTGATGCGCTCGAACTGTTCCCGCCGCTTCGCGTTGACCAGCGGAACGACCACTTCCAGGTCGGGATAATGGTCTCGCAGGAGCTGCGCCGTTTTCAGAAAATCAGCGCTGAGCATCTCAACTTCCGCCCCGCGGCTTCCCGGCAGCAGCGCCAGGCAATGCACGTTACGATCGATCCCCAGACGGTCGCGCGCTGCGCCTTTGTCCGGGTCCAGCGGCATCGCATCCGCCATCGTGTGGCCGATAAACCGGCAGGGAACGTTGAATTTGTCATAAAACGCTTTTTCGAAAGGCAGAAATGCCAGTACCAGATCGGTGGATCTGCCAATTTTGAAAACGCGTTTTTGCCGCCATGCCCACACCGAGGGGCTAACGTAATGGATGGTTTTGATCCCCTGCTTCTTCAGATTACCTTCGAGGGTGATATTGAAGTCAGGCGCATCAATGCCGACGAATACGTCTGGCTTAAGCTCGGTCAATCGACGGGTGAGATCGGCGCGAATATGCAGCAGACGGCGCAGGCGACCCAGCACTTCCACAACGCCCATCACCGCCAGCTCTTCCATCTCATACCAGGCTTCGCAGCCTTCCGCCTGCATCAACGGCCCGGCAACGCCGACAAAGCGGGCATCAGGTATGCGGGCTTTGAGCGCGCGGATAAGACCGGCACCAAGAATATCGCCGGAGGTTTCTCCGGCGACCAGGGCAATCGTCAGGGGACGCAATTCAGCCATTAACGAATCAGGCCGCGCGTGGAGCGGGCAAAAAAGTCGGTAAAGGCCTGCACTTCGGGATACTGCGCCGCCAGCTCGGCAATTTCAGCTTTCGCTTCGTCCAGCGTTTTACCGCTGCGGTACAGCAGCTTATACGCGTTACGAATCGCAGTGATCGCCTCACGGCTGAAGCCGCGGCGTTTCAGCCCTTCGATGTTGACGCCAAACGGCGTTGCGTGGTTGCCCTGCGCAATCACGAACGGCGGAACGTCCTGCGCTACGCCGGAGCAGCCGCCCACCATCACGTGTGCGCCAATAATGCAGAACTGATGCACGGCGGTCATGCCGCCGATGATAACAAAATCATCCAGCGAAACGTGGCCCGCAAGGGTCGCGTTATTGGCCAGAATACAGCGGTCGCCCAGCGTACAATCGTGCGCCACGTGGGCGTTGATCATCAGCAGGTTATCGCTGCCCACCTTCGTTAATCCACCGCCCTGTACTGTGCCACGATGAATGGTGACGCTTTCGCGGATGCGGTTGCGATCGCCAATTTCCACGCGGGTCGGTTCGCCAGCATATTTCAGATCCTGGTTAACTTCGCCGATGGAAGCGAACTGATAGATCTCGTTATCGCGGCCAATTTTGGTATGGCCGTTGATGACAACGTGAGATTTCAGTACGGTACCTTCGCCGATTTCGACGTTAGCACCAACAATACAAAACGGGCCAACGTGGACGTTAGCGCCAATAACGGCGCCTTCTTCTACAATGGCGGAAGGATGAATAAAGGCGGTTTTATCAATCACGTATCAGGCCTCCCGGCTACGGGCACACATCATCGTTGCTTCGCAAACCACTTTTCCGTCAACGGTTGCAACGCCTTTAAAGCGAGTCAGACCGCGGCGGGTTTTTTCAAAAGTGACTTCCATAATCATCTGATCGCCAGGCACGACCGGACGTTTGAAACGCGCTTCGTCAATCCCGGCAAAATAATACAGCTCGCCCGGTTCCAGTTTTCCAACGCTTTTGAATGCCAGAATGCCGGTGGCCTGAGCCATAGCTTCGAGAATTAATACGCCCGGTAAAATCGGCTTACCAGGGAAATGCCCCTGGAAAAACGGCTCATTTACAGAAACATTTTTAACTGCGCGTAGAAAACGACCTTCTTCAAAATCCAGCACGCGATCGACCAGCAGGAACGGGTATCGGTGAGGCAGAAGTTCCAGAATCTCTTCAATGTGCAGAGTATGAGTGTCAGTAGTCAAAATACTCTTCCTGTCTAAATATCCTAAAAGGCAATAATAACACGGCCTGCGGCAATCTCATGAATGCAACAGGCCGAAAATTTAATGTGGCTGGATGCAGCACTAATCTTGTTGATTAACCTTGCGCTCAATGGCTTTGAGGCGCTTGCTCATATCATCAATATTCAGTACCAGCGCAGCGGTCTTACGCCAGACCTTATTCTGCTGCAGCGGGATACCTGAAGAGTAAACCCCTGGCTCGGTGATAGGACGCATAACCATTCCCATCCCCGTAACGGTGACTTTATCGCAGATTTCCATATGACCGTTGATCACGCTGGCTCCGCCAATCATGCAGTAGCGGCCGATCTTCAGGCTGCCCGCCATGATGACGCCGCCAGCAACCGCGGTGTTGTCGCCAATCACCACGTTGTGCGCAATTTGACACTGGTTATCAATAATCACGCCGTTACCGATGACGGTGTCGTCCAGCGCACCACGGTCGATGGTCGTACAGGCGCCAATCTCCACGCGATCGCCAATAATCACGCGACCCAGCTGCGGGATCTTAACCCAGTTGCCGCGATCGTTCGCGTAGCCGAAGCCATCAGCGCCAATCACCGTGCTGGACTGGATCAGGCAATTCTCGCCGATCTCAATGTCGTGGTAAACGGTGACGTTGGCCCATAAACGCGAGCCGGCACCTATTTTCGTATTTTTCCCAACGAAGCAGCCCGCGCCGATAACCACGTTATCACCGAGGATGACGCCCGATTCAATCACGGCGTTTGGGCCAATCGCCACGTGGGTACCCAGCTTCGCCGTCGCGTCGATGACCGCGCTGGGCGCGATATCCTGGGCCGGCTGCGGCGTGGTATCAAGAATTTGAGCCATGCGCGCGTAGGTCAGGTAGGGATTACGCACTACCAGCGCGGCGCTATGAGCAAAAGGTAAATCATCCTGCGTCATCACGACGGCAGATGCCTGGCAAGCGGCCAGGTGTTCACGGTACTTAGGATTTACCATGAAAGTAATATCGCCCGCTTGTGCGGACTGCATGGACGCAACGCCGGTGATGACGATATCGCCATCACCGTGTAATTCTGCATCCAACTGCTGGGCTAAATCAGCCAGTCGAATTGAAGGCATTACTTATTTAACCTGTTTCAGCACATCAGCGGTGATGTCTTTTACATCGCTGCTGTTGTATGCAACGGCATTAGAGTCAACAACCAGATCGATGCTCTGATCTTTAGCCACGCTCTGCACGGCGCTCTGAATACGAGTCACCAGCTTGCCGCGCTCTTCATTAGAACGACGTGCACGATCCTGTTCGAAAGACTGCGCTTTCTGGGAGAAAGTCTGGCGCTGAGCCATCACGTCTTTTTCCAGTTTGGTACGGTCAGAGCCCGCTTTCATGGACTGCAGACGCTGCATTTTAGACTGCAGGTCGCCTTCCATACGCTGCAGCTCGCTCGCGCGGCCTTTAAACTCGTTTTCCAGCGTGTTAGAAACGCCTGTTTTCTGGGCAACCTGTTGGAAGAGGCTGTTCATGTTAACCATTGCAATTTTATCTGCCGCCTGAGCGGAAGTTACCATTGCTAAACCCAGACCTGCAGCTAATAACCACTTTTTCACAATTAACTCCTTACCATCCCATGAGTACCCAGGGGTACCGTTATTTGCGTGGCCAGGCGACAACCTCAGTTATCGCCAATAGTCAGCGCTATACTGCAACTGCACTTACATTCCATTGTAGCCAATACCATTACCAGGTTTTACCGATGTTAAACTGGAACTGTTCGGCTTTGTCTCCATCGTACTTTTTAAACGGCTGAGCGTAGGAGAATACCAACGGACCTAACGGCGACATCCACTGTACTGCGATACCCGCAGACATACGGATATTGCTTGGATCGCTGTAGTCCGGGTAACCACCATATGCGGCTGAATCCCAGTGAGTATCCCACACGGTACCCATATCCCAGAAGACGGAAGTACGGACCGAGTTCGCATATTTATCGCTAATAAACGGCGTCGGGGTGATCAGCTCAAGGCTGGCAACCGCCATGGCGTTACCGCCCACCGCATCATCAGACTTACACGGTGCGGACTCGCTGCTCTTACATTCGTTATCGTAGCTGCTGTCGTCGTCATGACGGCTGCTGGCCGGGAAATAAACCGCTTTCGGACCGATAGTATTGGACTGGAAGCCACGCACGGTGCTTGAACCACCGGCATAGAAGTTCTCATAGAACGGCATCTCTTTACCGCCCAGACCATCGCCATAACCAAAGCGGGTACGACCCAACATCACCCATTTATGATCGTCATCGATCGGTACATAGGTCGCGGTATCGAGCGTCGCTTTGTAGTATTCGTTATCCGATCCCGGAATCGTCACTTTACCGTTCAGGTTGACGCGTGAGCCTTCGGTCGGGAAGAAGCCACGGTCAAGCTTGTTATACGTCCAGCCATAGTTGAAGGTGAAGTCGTCAGCGCTGAACGAGTTTCTGTCGTTGGTGTTGTCCGGATACTGCCCCATCGAATTCAGATAACGCCACATGGATACCTGAGGCTGCATGTTGGACAGCTTGTTATGCACATAGCCCAGGCCCGCGCGCAGCGTATTGTATTCGTTAACCGGGAAGCCCAGCGTGATGTCTGTACCATAGCTTTTGTTGGTATAGTCAGACAGGTCCGCATCGTTAGCGTCGAAGTCGTTATAGAAAACACGACCGCCGAGGCTGACGCCATCCACGGTAAAGTACGGGTTCGTCACCGACAGTTCAGTATAGGTCTGATAGTCGTTTTTGGTGCCGTTAATCCCAACGGAATAGCCGGTACCTAGCCAGTTATCCTGCTGAACGCCGGCCTGGAAGCTGACGCCGCTTTCCGTACCGTAACCAACGCCGAAGTTAAAGCTACCGGTGTTACGCTCTTTAACCTTATAGACCACGTCAACCTGATCCGGGCTGCCCGGAACGCGCTGCGTATCGGTATCAACCGTTTCAAAGTAGCCTAAACGGTTCAGACGATCTTTACCCTGATCGACCAGGTCGCTGCCCAGCCAGGCGCCTTCCATCTGACGCATTTCGCGACGCAGAACGGCATCTTTCGAGGTATCGTTGCCTTCGAAGCGAATTTTACGCACGTAGTAGCGGTTACCCGCATCGACGTTCACGTGCAGCTTCACGGTCTTATCGCTATCGCTGATTTCCGGCTGGGACTGAACGCGCGGATAGGCATAGCCGTAGCGACCGAGGAGTTTCTTAATGTCATTCTCCATTTTGGTCACTTTGGTGCCGTTATACAGCTCGCCCGGCTCCACTTTGGTCAGCGCTTCGATTTCTGCCGAATGCCCCGCCAGATCACCCGTCACCTGCACGCCAGAAAGCTTGTACTGATCGCCTTCGGTAATGTTGATGGTGATGTAGATACCTTTTTTGTCCGGCGTCAGGCTAACCTGCGTGGAGTCAATGTTGAAACGAGCATAGCCGCGATCCAGATAGTAGCTACGCAGCGTTTCAAGATCTCCCGCCAGCTTCTGTTTCTGATATTTACGATCGCCCACCACGTTCCACCACGGCACTTCATCGCGCAGCTGGAAGGTAGAAATGAGTTCATCGGTGCTGAATGCGTGGTTGCCGACGATATTGATCTGCTGGATTTTCGCCGAGACGCCTTCCTGGAATACCAGCTTCAGGTCGACACGGTTACGCGGCAGCGGCGTCACGACAGCTTTAACGCTGGCGCTGTACTTACCGACGCTGTAGTAGAAATCCTCCAGCCCCTTTTCGATATCAGCCAGCGTGGTGCGATCGAGGGATTCCCCTACGCGCACGCCGGATGCCTCAAGGTTTTGCTTGAGCATGTCATCTTTCACCGACTTGTTACCGGAGAAAGTGATGCTGGCAATCGTTGGACGCTCTTTCACCTGCACCAGCAGGGTATCACCATCGCGCAGTACGCGGACGTCCTCAAAGTTGCCGGTGGCAAACAGAGCACGGATGGTGTTACTGATATCATCATCGGTTACGGTATCGCCAGGACGCACTGGCATACTGAGGAGGGCCGCACCAACAGCGACTCGCTGAAGGCCTTCGAAATGAATGTCCTTCACCACGAACCCGTCAGCACCGTATACGGTTGCGCTGCTAAACAGCAGCGACGCTATGAGCAACTTTTTCATCGCCATCGTTATTATGCGTTCTTCCTAACAAACTCTCTTACAACCGAGAGAAATCATTGAAAAGTGCAAGCCCCATTAACAGCACCAGCAATATTGAGCCAATGCGATAACTAAAGTCTTGAACTCGCTCGGATACCGGCCCGCCTTTCAGCTTTTCAATCGCCAAAAACAGCAGATGTCCCCCGTCGAGAACGGGAAGCGGGAACAGGTTGATTATGCCGAGGTTCACGCTGATCAGCGCAAGGAACATCAGATAGTAAATCAACCCAAATTCCGCTGACATCCCAGCCCCCTGGGCGATAGAAATCGGCCCGCTGAGGTTGTTCAGTTTGACATCACCGGTTATCAATTTGCCCAGCATTCGGACCGTTAACGACATCAGCTGCCAGGTTTTATCCGTGGCTTCAGCGATGGCGGCAAATGGCCCGTACTGACGCACTGTCTTATATTCATCAGGCAGCGGGATGACCTTAGGTACGACCCCTGCAAACCCCTCCGCTTTGCCTTTGGTAGGCTTCGTATCCGGCGTCAAGGTCACCGACAGGGGGCTACCCTGCCGCTCGATGTCCAGAACTAATGCCCTACCCGGATTATCACGCACCAGATTAACAAACGTCATCCACTGCGTTAACGGTTGACCATCGACTTTAACGATCCTGTCGCCTGCTTGCAAACCCGCCTTCTGCGCCGCCGAGTCAGATTGTACTTCAGCCAGGACGGTATCAATCTGCGCGCTGCGAGGCTGAATGCCCAACGAGGCAACCGGATCTTGTTTATCCGGCTCAAACGCCCAGTGCTGCAGATCGAGGATTTTATCCTGACGTTGATTGGTCCCGAAAGGGGCGACCGTAACTATTGTTTGCCGATCGCCTATCTTCGCCACCAGCGCCATACGTACTGCATCCCAATCAGGCGTTTCGATGCCATCTATCGCTTTAAGTTCCGTTCCTTTTGCAATTTGTGCTTGCGCGGCGATCGAGTTGGGCGTTATGTCGCCAACGACCGGACGCACGCCCGGCACGCCGATAATAAACACCAGCCAGTAGGCAAAAATGGCAAAAAGGAAGTTCGCGATTGGCCCCGCGGCAATAACGGCGGCGCGCTGGCCGACGGTTTTGTTGTTAAACGCGGAGTGACGCATCTCTGGCGCCACGGGCTCAACGCGTTCGTCGAGCATTTTGACATAACCGCCCAGCGGAATAAGGGCGATAATAAATTCCGTTCCTTGCTTGTCAAAACGGCGCCACAGCGCTTTGCCAAAGCCGATTGAGAAACGCTCAACGCGGATACCGCAGCGGCGAGCAACCCAGAAATGGCCAAACTCATGGACGGTGATCAACACGCCCAGCGCAATAATAAAAGCAGCCAAATTCCAGAGAACGCTCAGCATAAAACCTTCCGTCAAATCGTCCTGAAAACCAACAAGAGCAGGCAAGCAAACACGGGCACCGCGGCCGTCAGGCTATCGATACGATCGAGAATACCGCCGTGTCCGGGAATCAGATTTCCGCTATCTTTAATGCCAGCTTCGCGTTTAAACATGCTTTCGGTCAGGTCGCCCAGTACCGAAGCCAGGGCCGCGACAATAGAACACACCAGCAGCACCATCGGCGTAACATTCAGATGGGCCCACCAGCCGTATGCCCAGGAGATAACCGCTGCCGTTAACAGACCGCCGAAAAAACCCTGCCAGGTTTTACCCGGAGAAACCTTCGGCGCCAGCTTATGCTTACCGAACATTTTTCCGAACATGTAAGCGCCGGAATCCGCGCCCCAGACCAGAATCATCACGTACAGCAACCACAGCGCACCGCTATAATGGTCATCGGTGTAATGCCAGGCCCGAAGCGCCAGCATGCCCCAAAAAAACGGCACGATGGTCAGGACGCCAAAAATCAGACGGAGCGTTTTTGAATTGCGCCAGAAAGCCGCTGAAGCGGGGTAAGTCAGCACTAAAAGCAGCGCGACGACCCACCAGCCTAATGACGCCCATAGCGCGCCCTCAACCAGCGGTTGATGAACGTCATAATGGTATTCCGGTATCAGGAATAGCATCAGCGCCAGCAGCAGACCGCAAAGCACTGACAGCCAGACTCTCTGGGTAGTTGAAGTGAAACCGCTAAATTGCCCCCACTCCCACGCGGCGAGCATACAGACGACTAGCGTAACGATGGCAAAACCCGCGGGCGGCAGTAAAAAAAGCGCCGCAATAACAACGGGTATTAAGACGAAAGCAGAAATCAGGCGATACTTCAGCAAAAGTGACCCCCATCAGGCATTGTTGCCGCCCGGCTCAGTGCCGCCGAAGCGACGCTCTCGATTAACAAAGGCATGGAGTGCACCTTCAAAGTCCTGTTCAGCGAAATCGGGCCAAAGAACATCCGTAAAGTAAAGTTCGGCATAGGCAATTTGCCAAATCAAAAAATTACTAATGCGATGCTCTCCCCCGGTCCTAATAACTAAATCTACGGGAGCCAGTTCATGCATGCAGACCTGCTGGCTCAGCATCTCTTCTGTGATTTGCTCGGGCTGAAGCACCCCGTCTTGCACCTGTTTGGCCAGATGACGAACGCCCTGGACGATATCCCAGCGGCCGCCGTAGTTCGCCGCAATATTCAGGGTCAAACCGGTGTTGTTCTCAGTCAGCGCCTCCGCTTTGCGAATACGCTCCTGGAGACGCGCATTGAAGCGCGTGGTCTCGCCGATAATACGCAGACGCACATTATGCCGGTGCAGACTTTTCACTTCGCTATCCAGCGCCCAGACAAACAGCTCCATCAGCGCGCTGACTTCCTGCGCCGGGCGATTCCAGTTTTCACTGCTGAACGCGTATAACGTCAACGCTTCAATACCATTATTCGCCGCGAAAGAGACGGCGCGACGAACAGATTTAGCGCCGGCTTTATGGCCAAAGGCGCGGATCTTTCCTTGCCGTTTTGCCCAACGCCCGTTGCCATCCATAATAATGGCCACATGACGACAGCCATGCGCAGGCAACATTTCGCTGACAGTTTGATTAGCAGACAACATAACGCGTTTTAAGTCCATAATAAGGATTAGCTAAGCTACTAAACACGGGCCACCGGTCAGCGCTGGATACGCATTTTTATCCGGTGCCGGAGCTACGGCCAATCGCAGAGAACAACCAAAAGCTTTACGCAAAAAAGCCGTGTCTTGCCACGGCCACCGTAATCTTTCACACCAAAATGCAACGATCGGATGGCGCAGACTATATCACTGAAGCACAGCGCCCACAAATATCACAACGCGTATCAGAATTTGCGCCACGCCGTCAGGAGCTGACCTGCGCTTACCCGGGCCATCGCATCAATAGCCAGCACTTCATCAATACTTTGCGGCTCATTTAACGCCTGTTGATCCAGCACCGCCTGATTTATCGCCGCAATATCGGTAAAGCGAATATCCCCGTTCAGAAACGCCGCGACCGAAACTTCATTTGCCGCATTCAGCGCCGTGGTCGCCGCCTGACCGACATCAAAAGCCTCCATGGCCAGCTTCAGGCAGGGGTAACGGCCGTAATCCGGCTCCGAGAAGCTCAGATTGCTCAACTGACAGAAATCCAGCGGTTTCACGCCAGAATTAAGGCGTTTTGGCCAGCCCATCGTGTGGGCAATCGGCGTACGCATATCCGGCTCGCCGAGCTGCGCCAGGACGCTGCCATCCTGATAACGTACCATCGAGTGAATCACCGATTGCGGATGGATCAGGACTTCCATCTGCTGCGCCGAGGCGTTGAACAGCCAGCGGGCTTCGATATACTCCAGCCCTTTGTTCATCATGGTGGCCGAATCGACAGATATTTTGCGCCCCATCGACCAGTTTGGATGCTTGCATGCCCGATCGGGGGTCATCGCCGCCAGTTCAGAAATCGCCGTTTCCCGGAAGGGACCGCCTGAGCCGGTGAGCAGAATCGACGCCACGCCGTTCTGGGTTAAATCAGCGTATCCCAGATTATGTTGAATTGTTTCCGGCATACTCTGAAAAATCGCATTATGCTCGCTATCAACCGGCAACAATCGTGCGCCGTACTGCTGAACGGCGTCCATAAACAGACGGCCACAGGTCACCAGCGACTCTTTGTTCGCCAGCAGCACCGTTTTACCCGCACGAATGGCGGAGAGCGTCGGCACCAGTCCTGCTGCGCCGACAATCGCCGCCATCACCTGCTCAACCTCGTCCAGCGCCGCCACTTCTGCCGCCGCCTGCTGGCCGCTCATGACTTCCGTTCGGCTGCCCTGCTCGCGCAGTTGCGCACGCAGCAGCTCCGCGCTGTGCGCATCGTCCATTACCGCGTAACGAGGGGAGAATTCCAGACATTGTTCAACCATACGGTCGACATTTTTCCCGGCGACCAGCGCGGTGATAGAAAAGCTATCAGGATTATGGCGCACCACATCCAGCGTGCTGCAGCCGATAGAACCGGTCGAACCAAGAATGGTTAATTGCTTCATGAGGCGTCCAGAATAATGAAGACAGGATAAAAAGCAAAACGCCGCCAGCAAACCCTTATGCATCAATTATCGGTTGACAGAGCGGAGGCGCAAGGCCTTTGACATGGCGCCAAAGGCTACAAGGCCAGCCGTCTAAACGCAATCCCGAAAATTGAGCGTACGGTCTCCTGTACGGCGTTTCAGATTTTACGCAGGCCGATCGTCAGACCTGCGTGTCGGCAGAGAATCAGAACTGCATCAGTTCCGCTTCTTTATCCGCCAGCGCCGCATCAACTTTCTTGATAGCAGCATCAGTCATTTTCTGCACATCTTCCTGAGAGCGGCGATCGTCATCTTCGCTGATCTCTTTCTCTTTCAGCAGCGCTTTGACTTTGTCGTTGGCATCGCGACGAACGTTACGTACGGCAACGCGCGCCTGTTCAGCTTCGCCACGCACGATTTTGGTCAGATCTTTACGACGCTCTTCGGTCAGCGGCGGCAGCGGAACGCGGATATCACTGCCCGCAGAGCTTGGGTTCAGACCGAGGTCGGAAGCCATAATTGCTTTTTCAACGGCCGGGCTCATGGAACGATCGAAGACGTTGATCTTCAGCGTGCGGGAGTCTTCTACCGTTACGCTAGCCAGCTGACGCAGCGGAGTCGGCGTGCCGTAGTATTCCACGATAATGCCATCCAGCAGGCTGGGAGAAGCACGACCCGTGCGTATTTTGCTGATTTGGGTTTTGAACGCTTCAACGCATTTGTCCATGCGTACTTCAGCATCTTTTCTGATATCGCTAATCACGTTACGAATCCTTGAAAACTTGTCTCAGACAGACCAGACGGTCGCCCACTGCAAAAGTGAGCTAAGTATAGTCATGTTTATGCTCAGCGTCTTTCAGGCTGCGGGTCAGCCGCAGCATTCCGTCCACAGAGCATGTTGAAAACCATCGGGTTAAAAACCCGAAAAAGTAAGGCCGAATATTACCCGTATTTGACGCTGACGGGAATTACTCAGTAATTAATGTGCCTTCTTTTTCACCCATCACCACGCGGCGCAGCGCGCCAGGCTTATTCATATTGAATACGCGAATCGGCAGTTTGTGGTCACGCGCCAGGGTAAAGGCCGCAAGATCCATCACTTTCAGCTCTTTATCCAGTACTTCGCTGTAGGTCAGCTGATCGTACATCGTTGCGGAAGGATCTTTGGCCGGGTCAGCGGTAAATACACCGTCGACTTTGGTGGCTTTCAGTACCACATCGGCTTCAATTTCAATGCCGCGCAGGCAGGCAGCGGAATCGGTGGTAAAGAATGGGTTGCCGGTACCCGCGGAAAGAATCACCACGCGGTTGTTACGCAGCAGGCTGATAGCTTCCGCCCAGCTGTAGTTATCGCACACGCCATTCAGCGGAATCGCTGACATCAGGCGAGCGTTCACATAGGCGCGATGAAGCGCATCACGCATTGCAAGGCCGTTCATGACCGTTGCCAGCATGCCCATGTGGTCGCCCACAACGCGGTTCATACCCGCTTTCGCCAGACCAGCACCACGGAAAAGGTTACCGCCACCAATCACTACGCCAACCTGAATACCCAGCTCAACCAGTTCTTTGATTTCCTGAGCCATGCGGTCAAGTATGCTCGCATCAATACCGAAGCCTTCCGAACCTTGCAGAGCTTCGCCACTTAACTTAAGCAGAATACGTTTGTAGACGGGTTTTGCATTGGTAGCCATGTTTCTTTCCTGAGACTGTCAACGAATGAGATGAATTAATTCTGGCGACATTGTACGTCGCTTTTCAGCGTGCCCACTATAGCGGTTGGCTGAATTTACACATTAGGCGCAAAAAGAAGCCGCCCTCAGGCGGCTCCTTTTGAAAATTAAGACTGCTTGGACATCGCAGCAACTTCTGCTGCAAAGTCAGTCTCAACTTTCTCAATGCCTTCGCCCACTTCAAAGCGGATGAAGCCAGTCACGTCAGCGTTGTGCTCTTTCAGCAGCTGAGCAACGGATTTGCTCGGGTCCATAACGAACGGCTGACCGGTCAGAGAAACTTCGCCGGTGAATTTCTTCATGCGGCCTTCAACCATTTTCTCTGCGATTTCTTTCGGCTTGCCAGACTGCATGGCGATGTCCAGCTGAACCTGGTACTCTTTTTCGACCACTTCAGCGGAAACGTCTTCCGGCTTAACGAATTCAGGCTTGCTTGCAGCGATGTGCATAGCCAGCTGTTTAACCAGCTCTTCGCTCGCGCCTTTAGCGGCAACCAGAACACCGATACGCGCGCCGTGCTGGTAAGAGCCCAGAACTTCGCCTTCCAGGGAAGAAACGCGACGGATGTTGATGTTCTCACCGATTTTAGCAACCAGCGCAACGCGTTCTTCTTCGAACTGTGCTTTCAGAACTTCAACGTCGGTGATTTTGCCTGCAACAGCTGCATCCAGAACTTTGTTTGCAAATGCCTGGAAGCCACCATCTTTAGCCACGAAGTCAGTCTGGCAGTTAACTTCCAGAATGATGCCGTAGGTGCCATCGATTTTAGTGATGATCACGCCGTCAGCGGCAACGTTGCCCGCTTTTTTCGCTGCTTTAATAGCACCGGATTTACGCATGTTTTCGATTGCCAGCTCGATGTCGCCGTTCGCTTCAGTCAGCGCTTTTTTGCAATCCATCATGCCTGCGCCAGTACGCTCGCGCAGCTCTTTTACCAGGGATGCGGTAATTTCAGCCATTCTTTATTCCTCGGGAGATGTGATCGGCCCGGTTCCAGGAACCAGACAGATTTGAAAGTGAAAAAGGGGCCGCTAAGAGGCCCCTATTTATACACGGTACTAAATAAGGGTATGCCTTATTATTCAGCTTCTACGAAGCTTTCTTCCGCCTGAGAAGCCAGATCCTGAGAACGGCCTTCACGAACGGTAGCAGCAACAGCGCTCAGGTACAGGCTAACTGCACGGATTGCGTCGTCGTTACCCGGGATAACGAAGTCAACGCCGTCCGGATCGGAGTTAGTATCAACGATAGCAAATACCGGAATACCCAGGTTGTTTGCTTCTTTGATTGCGATGTGCTCGTGGTCAGCGTCGATAACGAACAGCGCGTCCGGCAGGCCGCCCATGTCTTTGATACCGCCCAGGCTGTTTTCCAGCTTGTCCAGCTCACGAGTGCGCATCAGCGCTTCTTTCTTGGTCAGCTTGTCGAAAGTACCGTCCTGGGACTGAGTTTCCAGGTCTTTCAGACGTTTGATAGACTGACGAACGGTTTTCCAGTTAGTCAGCATACCGCCCAGCCAGCGATGGTTCACGAAGAACTGGTCGCAGCTGTTAGCAGCGTCTTTTACCGCTTCGCTTGCAGCGCGCTTAGTACCAACGAAAAGGATTTTGCCTTTGCGAGAAGAGATCTTGTTCAGTTCAGCCAGAGCTTCGTTGAACATCGGTACAGTTTTCTCAAGGTTGATGATGTGAACTTTGTTACGCGCGCCGAAGATGAAAGGCTTCATTTTCGGGTTCCAGTAACGGGTCTGGTGACCAAAGTGAACACCAGCCTTGAGCATGTCGCGCATGGAAACAGTTGCCATGTTTAAAACCTCTATAGATAAAAGTTGGGGTTATGCCTCCACGTATCCCATATTACCGACCCCAAAGGGCACCCCGGAATATGTGCCGATACGTGTGTGTTGTTACACAAAGTGAGATTTGTCGCTTCAGTCCATCTTGTGTATCTGAGAATGGAACAGAAGTCCGGCGCGCTTTATACCACAAAACAGGAGCAGACACCAACTGTTGTTGACGTCGCGTGCTGCTAATGATTCTCAATTTGGCAGCAGGACGCCCGGACTGTTAACATTGTTCAGACATAATCTATTATTGTCGAAAAAATCGACACTGCTGGACACAATCCATGGCTATTTCTATCAAGACATCTGAAGACATCGAAAAAATGCGCGTTGCCGGCCGCCTGGCCGCTGAAGTGCTGGAAATGATCGAACCCTACGTAAAACCGGGCGTCAGCACCGGCGAACTGGATCGCATCTGCAACGATTATATCGTTAACGAACAAAAAGCCGTATCCGCCTGCCTGGGCTACCACGGCTTCCCGAAATCCGTCTGCATCTCTATTAATGAAGTGGTGTGCCACGGGATCCCGGACGACGGCAAGCTGCTGAAAGATGGCGATATCGTCAACATTGACGTCACCGTCATTAAAGATGATTTCCACGGTGACACCTCGAAGATGTTTATCGTCGGTAAACCGACCATTCTGGGCGAGCGCCTGTGCCGCATTACCCAGGAAAGCCTCTATCTGGCCCTGAAAATGGTCAAACCGGGCGTTAATCTGCGCGCTATCGGCGCGGCTATCCAGAAATACGTAGAAGCGGAAGGTTTCTCCGTCGTGCGCGAGTACTGCGGCCACGGTATCGGCCGCGGTTTCCATGAAGAACCGCAGGTGCTGCATTACGACTCTCCGGAAACCAACGTGGTGCTCAAACCCGGCATGACCTTTACCATTGAACCGATGGTCAACGCGGGTAAAAAAGAGATCCGCAGTATGAAAGACGGCTGGACGGTAAAAACCAAAGACCGGAGCTTGTCTGCGCAGTATGAGCATACTATTGTGGTGACAGACAGCGGCTGCGAAATACTGACGTTACGCAAGGATGACACCATCCCGGCGATAATCTCGCACAACGAATGATGAAAAGCCGGCGCCAGCCGGCTTTTTTATGACGGGCACCCTGTGGGCCGCCGCAAGCGACGTTAAAAATCGCTCCCGGCGATTTTTTATGACGGGCGTCCTGCCCGTCACCCTATGGGCCGCCGCAAGCGACGTTAAAAATCGCTCCCGGCGATTTTTTATGGGCGATAGTTTTTTATTATGGTGGCGCGATGAGCAACTCTTTATCTGATACTGTCTCCCCTGCCCTGGCCGACCAGCCGGCGAATCCGGGCTGCTGGCCGCAGAGCGACTTCAACTGCGCGGCTATCAAGGCGCACATCGACGCTTTTCAGCGCTGGCTGGGCGAAGCGTTTGACCACGGCATCGCCGCAGAGAGATTGATTGAGGCGCGCACCGAATTTATCGATCAACTGCTTCAGCGGCTATGGGTCGAGTACGGGTTCGGGTCGATGAACGACATCGCGCTGGTCGCCGTCGGCGGTTACGGCCGCGGTGAACTGCACCCGCTTTCCGATATCGACCTGCTTATCCTGAGCCGTAAAAAGCTGCCCGATGAGCAGGCGCAGAAGGTCGGCGAGCTGCTGACGCTGCTGTGGGATATCAAGCTGGAAGTCGGCCACAGCGTGCGCACCCTCGAAGAGTGCCTGCTGGAGGGGCTGTCGGACCTCAGCGTCGCCACTAACCTGATTGAATCGCGTCTGCTTATTGGCGACGTCGCGCTGTTCCTTGAACTACAAAAACATATATTCAGCGACGGCTTCTGGCCATCGGAAAAGTTCTTTGCGGCAAAAGTCGAAGAGCAGAATGTACGCCATCAGCGCTATCACGGGACCAGCTATAACCTCGAGCCGGACGTGAAAAGCAGCCCCGGCGGCCTGCGCGATATTCACACCCTGCAGTGGATCGCGCGCCGCCATTTCGGCGCCACCTCGCTTGATGAAATGGTCGGCTTCGGTTTCCTGACCGAAGCCGAGCGCAACGAGCTTAACGAATGCCTGCATCAGCTGTGGCGCATTCGCTTTGCGCTGCATCTGGAGCTCAACCGCTACGATAATCGCCTGCTGTTCGACAGGCAGTTCAGCGTCGCCCGTCGCCTGCGTTACGAAGGCGAAAGCAACCAGCCGATCGAGCATATGATGAAGGATTTCTTTCGCGTCACCCGCCGGGTGAGCGAGCTGAACCAAATGCTGATCCAGCTGTTCGAAGAGGCGATTCTGGCGCTCACCGAAGATGAGAAGCCGCGGCCGATTGACGATGATTTTCAGCTGCGCGGCACGCTAATCGATCTGCGCGATGACACGCTGTTCATCCGCGAACCGCAGGCGATTCTGCGCATGTTCTTTATGATGGTGCGTAACAGCAGCATTACCGGCATCTACTCCACCACGCTTCGCCACCTGCGCCACGCCCGTCGTCATCTGACGCAGCCGCTTTGCTATATTCCGGAAGCGCGGACCCTGTTCCTCAGCATGCTGCGCCATCAGGGCGCGGTCAGCCGGGGGCTGCTGCCGATGCACCGCCATAGCGTGCTCTGGGCCTATATGCCGCAATGGTCGCATATTGTCGGTCAGATGCAGTTTGACCTGTTTCACGCCTATACCGTTGATGAACACACGATCCGCGTGCTGCTTAAGCTTGAGAGCTTCGCCAAAGAAGAGACCCGCAGCCGCCATCCGCTGTGCGTTGAACTGTGGCCGCGCCTGACGCATCCGGAGCTGATCCTTATCGCCGCCCTCTTCCACGATATCGCGAAAGGACGCGGCGGCGACCATTCGATTCTCGGCGCGCAGGACGTGCTGAAATTCGCCGAGCTTCACGGTCTTAACTCGCGCGAAACCCAGCTGGTGGCGTGGCTGGTGCGTCATCATCTGCTGATGTCGGTCACCGCCCAGCGTCGCGATATTCAGGATCCGGAAGTGATCAAGCAGTTTGCCGAAGAGGTGCAAACGGAGAACCGTCTGCACTACCTGGTTTGCCTGACCGTCGCCGATATCTGCGCCACCAACGAAAACCTGTGGAACAGCTGGAAACAGAGCCTGCTGCGCGAGCTCTATTTCGCCACCGAAAAACAGCTGCGCCGGGGGATGCAAAACACGCCGGATATGCGCGAGCGGGTGCGTCACCACCAGCTACAGGCGCTGGCGCTGCTGCGGATGGAAAATATTAATGAACAGGCGCTGCACCAAATCTGGAACCGCTGCCGCGCCAACTACTTTGTGCGCCATACGCCAAACCAGCTCGCCTGGCACGCGCGTAATCTGCTGCAGCACGATCTCAGCAAACCGATGATCCTGCTCAGTTCCCACGCCTCGCGCGGGGGCACCGAGATCTTCATCTGGAGTCCGGATCGTCCTTACCTCTTCGCCGCCGTTTGCGGCGAGCTGGATCGACGTAATCTTAGCGTTCACGATGCGCAGATCTTCACCACCCGCGACGGCATGGCGATGGATACCTTTATTGTTCTTGAGCCGGACGGCAGCCCGCTTTCCGCCGACAGGCACGAAATGATCCGCGTGGGCCTGGAACAGACCATCAGCCAGCGCAGCTGGCAGCCCCCGGCACCCCGTCGTCAGGCGGCGAAGCTGAGGCATTTTTCCGTGCCGACGGAGGTGAATTTCCTGCCGACGCATACCGACCGGAAATCCTTTCTTGAGCTGATTGCTCTCGACCAGCCGGGTCTGTTAGCGCGCGTCGGCCAGGTGTTTGCCGACCTCGGAATTTCGCTCCACGGCGCGCGAATTACGACAATTGGTGAGCGAGTAGAAGATTTATTTATAATCGCCACCGCAGACCGGCGCGCCCTTAATAATGAGCTACAGCAAGAAGTGCAACAACGGTTGACAGAGGCCCTCAATCCAAACGATAAAGGGTAACGTATTTTTTTAAGTAAATGGAAAGAGTAAACAATGCAGCAATTACAGAACGTTATTGAGTCCGCTTTTGAGCGTCGCGCCGACATCACGCCGGCAAACGTGGATACCGTAACCCGCGAAGCGGTTAACCAGGTGATTTCTCTGCTTGATTCCGGCGCGCTGCGTGTCGCTGAAAAAGTTGACGGCCAGTGGGTCACCCATCAGTGGCTGAAGAAAGCGGTTCTGCTCTCTTTCCGTATTAACGATAACCAGGTTATCGATGGTGCGGAAAGCCGCTACTTCGATAAAGTCCCAATGAAGTTCGCGGATTATGATGAAGCGCGTTTCCAGAAAGAAGGTTTCCGCGTCGTTCCGCCGGCGGCGGTTCGTCAGGGGGCGTATATCGCTCGCAACACGGTTCTGATGCCGTCCTATGTGAACATCGGCGCCTACGTTGACGAAGGTTCGATGGTTGATACCTGGGCGACCGTGGGTTCCTGCGCGCAGATCGGCAAAAACGTCCACCTGTCCGGCGGCGTCGGCATCGGTGGCGTACTGGAGCCGCTGCAGGCTAACCCGACCATTATCGAAGATAACTGCTTTATCGGCGCGCGTTCGGAAGTCGTTGAAGGCGTCATCGTCGAAGAGGGTTCCGTTATCTCCATGGGCGTATACCTCGGCCAGAGCACCAAAATCTACGATCGCGAAACCGGTGAAGTCTTCTACGGCCGCGTTCCGGCGGGATCCGTCGTCGTCTCCGGCAACCTGCCGTCAAAAGATGGCAAGTACAGCTTGTACTGCGCGGTTATCGTCAAAAAAGTCGATGCCAAAACCCGCGGCAAGGTTGGAATCAACGAACTTCTGCGTACCATCGACTAAGCAGCATGAAAAGCGGGAGGCATCCCGCTTTTTTTATATATTGAGCTGGCGAAGATGGATTTTTTCGTTAATTATTCAAAGATTACGATGATATCAAAGGTACCGTTATGTACGATAATCTGAAAAGTCTTGGTATTACCAATCCTGATGAAATCGATCGCTATAGCCTGCGGCAGGAAGCCAACAACGACATTCTGAAAATCTACTTTCAGAAGGATAAAGGCGAGTTCTTCGCCAAGAGCGTCAAGTTCAAATATCCGCGTCAGCGCAAAACCGTTGTCGCCGACGGCGTGGGCCAGGGATATAAAGAAGTCCAGGAGATTAGCCCTAATCTACGCTATATCATCGACGAGCTGGATCAAATCTGTCAGCGCGATCGCACCGAAATCGATCTGAAACGTAAGATCCTCGACGATCTGCGTCACCTCGAAAGCGTGGTGACGAATAAGATCAGCGAAATCGAATCCGATCTGGAAAAACTGACCCGCAATAAGTAAGCCTGATACGGGCCAGATGCTGGCCCTGTTTCTCTCTGCCTCATCCTCTTTTTTCTCACTTACCCCCACCGGCAGCATCAGCGAATATCAGCTATTCCTCTCTGATATCATTTCATCTCATATCCCTATCTACATGAATGACATAATAAAATAAGTCGCTGTATGTTCAATTTCCACCTGAAAGGAGATCATACGATGACACAGGAAATTGAACAAAAATTTTATACCCTACAATCTGCGCCCTGGCTGGATAAGACCGGTTTTGAAAAAGGACGGCAGCACGATCGCCAGCCGCTGGGCTTTATTCTGCCCGCCAATACGCCGCTGCACATTCGCCAACCGGATATCAGCAACGGCAACTCGATTCTGCGCCTGCTTTGCAATGATACCGCGCTAGAAAGCACCAGCACGATCGCCACCGGCTGGAAAACGGTCAGCGCCACGGTCGACACCGTTCCTTTTGTCGATACGCTGTTTACCGACCAGTCCAGCGAATTCACCGTCATCTACCAGCAACCTGCCGCAACTAAACCGCTGCCGTGCTGGAAAGCAGGACAATCTGAGGATGAATTTTTCCTCAGCTGGGAGAAAAATCAATCCGCACTCGCGCTGCTTGATTTAGATGTGATTAACCTGCTGCTGCCCTACGCCGACCGCGATAATGCGATGAAAGCGGGCTTATCCTCGCTACACGCTTATTACACCCACCTTTTCAAATGCTATAACGACTGGGCTGGGCTAAGCGATCGCCCGGATGCGCCGTGGAACCAGGATGTCGCCAACCGCTACTTTGTGCGGGCAGATAAACACGGCGTCGGCGCAGCCTATTATCACCCCTGGTGGTGCGCACATACATCATCAACGTTAGGTGAAGGCTGGCTGGATAACGTTGCGACGCAGTGGGTTATTCTTCATGAAATTGCGCACGGGTATCAGGGCAAATTTATGCAGGACACCACTCTGCCCGTCAATGAGGTGTGGAACAATATTTACGCCGCTTTCTATCAGCAGCTTACCCTGAGCCAGGATAATCATCTCTATGTGGATGGCTGGCTCTATAACTATGGTCAGCAGGCCGTACAGGAACTCCAGCTGATGACCTATATAAAAGACCAGACGCCGGTCGCCAGCTGGGGCCTGCGTCCGCGCCTGCAGTTCCTGATGCTGATGTTGCTAAAAGCAGGAACCAAAGCCTTCAGCGCCTTTAACCAGAACTATCGTGAACTGGCCAACGGCGATAGCTTCCGGCCGTCCGATTATCAGCTTATCGATATGTTGGCTACCGCCATTGCCGCCGCCGCAGGGTATGATGTCACGCCGTTTATCGAGCTATGCGGCTTAACGCTGGAAATTACCACTAAGGGAGATATCGCCGCGCTGGCGGCAAAGCCGCTCTATCCGCTGTATCTTTTCCTTCCGCAAATCGAATGGGATAGCGCGCGGCGGCAGCTGGGGCTGGACTCCTTCGTGTGGCTGGTGAATAACAGCGAACTGGCGGCATTAGGCAAAACGGGGACGCTATCCCTGACGTTCAATATCGACCAGCTGGAACAAATTTACGGGCGAACGCTGACGATTAAAGATAATTGTGGCACGCATTATTCACTGGTTGTTAATGATGACACGTTGATCCTGAATGATATTCCAGTCGGCGTTTACCAGATCGATCCTCCGAAAGGCCGTTCACAAAAATATCGTCCGGATATCAGCTATCTCGTCGTAAAAGAAGGGGCGAACGCGGCTACCATCAACTACACCCGACAACGCGATACCCGCGGGCGTAACGTGACAATGAGCTTTTTAGGTATTGGCGACACGCCGTTTGCATATCTGGATATCGATTTCGAAAATCAGCAGCTTACGCTGAATATTACCAGCGCCACGCCGCACAACAACTACCCTGACGCGCTCTATGCCGGCGTATGCGTACTTTCCGCCAGCGGCGAAAAAGTCTTTGAGCGCAATATGAACGGCACAAACTGCGCCACCGGTAAGGTGATTATTCCCTTCGGCCCTCACTATCACTTGTATATTACTCACGTCGAGCCGGGACGTCTGAAAGCCTCCCCGGAGTATTTACCGCTGATCGCGGGCGAGAAATGCCAGCTGATGCGTATTGATGAGAGTGGGCTTTACAACTTTATCCTCGATAATAATCCGGCGGAAGATTTACTGGCTATTTTCGAGCATGACGCTCAGGCGATGCGTAACCAGCCTTCGCTATTAGCGCAGGAAGAGAGCGTATGTAAAAACGATCTCTGGCTGATGCTCTCCCATATTGAAGAGCCCCAGCGCAGCAGGCTGCTTAAAGAGTATGCCGATGTTCTGCCTCAGGATAATAGTGAACCGGGCGAGTTCACGGGCAAGAGCGTGACCCTCAATCTCAGAGGACAGGGCAACAAAGATTTTTGCCAGATCGTTATCGATAATCAACAGCACGCCATGATGGTCACCACCCGTACCGGCGCGCCGCACCCGTATTATGTCTCCCATACCTACGCCAGCATTACGGTAACCGGGGCGGACGAAACGGTGGTTTATCACCGCAGCTATGCCGGAGCGACCAACAACCTGGCAAACAGCGAAACTCTCGCCCTCGCTGAAAACATGATCATTGAGGTTTTCCATGATGAGCCATTCCGCTCCAGCGCCAGCAATGATACGACGCATCGCGCCATTACGCTGAAGCAGCACAACCGCTGGCGGGTAGTGAAGGATGGGCTGGAGGCCTGTTCGCTGGTGCCAGACCAGGAGGATAAAGAAACTGCGGATGCTGAGGACGAGGCTACAGAGCTGTATGGCGATCTCTTCTGCTGGCAGCTACTTGGCAATGATAATATTCGTTTTGCGACGATGGAGATGGATATTGGCCGCGGCGCGCTCACCTTTACCGCCAGCCCCGTGGTGCCGAATAAGCACTTTACGACGGCCTATGCCGCGGTGAATATCTACAATACGCGCGGCTCGGTGGTTTATCGCCAGTCCATTAAAGGCTCATCGCAGCTTGGCGACTATATAGATACGGCAATACTTGATGAGGGCTATATCATCGAAGTCTTCCATGCCGAAGCCGGCGATCGCTCCGTCATTATCAACCCACAAAACGGTAACGCCTGGCCACAGCCTCATACCGTCTCCTGGCAAGTCACGGCCCGCGGACTGCAGCGCCTGTAATTGCCGTCCCCGCTCCCGCCGCAGGCGGGAGTGTTTTTAGCGCTGCTCATCGAGCTGTAGCGCAATATACAGCAGCAGACGATCGTCAAAATTACCCAAATCCAGCCCCGTCAGCTCAGAGATACGGTTCAAACGGTATTCCAGCGTATTACGGTGGATAAACAGTGCTTTCGACGTCGCCAGCGGCTGCACGTTATGACGAAACCAGGCCTGTAAGGTGCGACGCAGCAGGCCGTTGTTATCCATCGCCTTCAGGCGAACCAGCGGGCGCGCCAGCTCATTAGCCTGCCAGCCACCGCGCAGGCTATCCAGCAGTACCGGCAGCATCAAATCCTGGTAAAAATAGCTACGGCTCTCCGGCATCCGCTGTTTACCGACCATCATGGTGGTTCTGGCGGTGCGATACGAGCGAGCAATACTGCCCGGTCCGGTAAAAAAGTTTCCCAGCGCCACGCGAAAACGCAGCTGACCGTTCTCTTTCATCCTGCTAATGAGCTGCTCGACCCGTTTGCAGTGATCTTCCGCATCCCAGCGGCCAAAGGCGTTCAGCGCGGGCTTCAGTACCACCATTTCGGTCAGCGAGACAATGGCCACCAGATTATTACGGTCCGGCGTGGTCAACGCGGTCTGGAGCTGCTGCAGCTCCGCCATCGCGCTGTCTACGCCCAGCTGGCCGCTATCCACTTCAATCATAGCCACCACGCGCGGTTGGTTGAGATCGATCCCCAGACGCTGGGCCCACTCGGTCAGCGCCGGGGTGTTCTCTTCCGCCTGAATCAGGTTCATCACCAGCTCTTCGCGCAGACGGCTATCCTGGGCCAGGAGATGCATCAGTCGCGATTGTTCCAGCATCATCTCGGCGGTCATACACACCAGTTCACCGTATTTACGCAGCGACTCCGGTTCGCCGGTCAGGCCGATAACGCCGACGATCTCCCCTTCCAGACGCAGCGGCAGGTTGATCCCCTGGCGCACGCCGTGCAGATGTCGGGCAACGGCATCATCAATATCGACAACGCGGCCCTGGGAAAGCACTAATAGCGCGCCTTCGTGCAATTCACCAATTCGCTCGCGGTCTCCGCTACCGATAATGCGCCCGCGGGCATCCATTACGTTAATATTGGTATCAATGATGCGCATCGTACGCGCCACGATATCCTGAGCCATTTTGGTATCAAGATGCCAGCCAGCCATGTAACCCTCCCGTGAGCAGGCTAACAGCATAAAAGAGTTGGCAACACGCCGCATTGTGCATTTGCACAAAGCCGGGCTAAGAAATATGGAGTTGTGGAAGATATCACAGAACGAAAAATGGAAGGGGCGGCAGAAATAAAAAAGCCCCTTTCCTCCGCAAGGAGAAAAGGGGCTTTGCGAACCGTCAGGGATTACTGCATCAGCAGATAAATCGACGTATCGCCGCGCTGGATATTCAGCGCCAGAACCGACGGTTTGGCATCAAAAATTTTGCGCAGGTCGGCAATATTTTTCACCGGCTGCTGGTTCGCGCCAACGATAATATCGCCTTTCTTCAGGCCAATCTGCGCCGCCGGCGTTCCCGCTTTCACGTTACTCACCACGACGCCTTTATCCTGACCTTTGTTGCTCATTTCCGCACCTTCAATACCGTTGAAGATGGTGCTTGAGTCAACCTGGTTCTGATTGCTCTGCTGCAGCTCAACGGTCACCGTCACCGGCTTGCCATCACGCAGCAGGCCAAGCTCGACTTTGCTGCCGATCGGCATGGTCCCCACCTGGGCACGCAGCGCGGCAAAGCTGCTGATCGATTTACCGTTCAGCGTGGTAATCACGTCGCCGGCTTTAATCCCCGCCTTAGCGGCCGCCGAGTTCGGCATCACCTGGCTGACGAACGCGCCGCGCTGAGCGTCAACTTTCATCGCTTTCGCCAGTTCGGAATTCAGCTCGGTCCCCATGATGCCCAGCTCACCGCGCTTAACCTGGCCAAATTTGACCATCTGATCGGTCAGGTTTTTCACCATGTTGCTCGGAATAGCGAAGCCGATACCAATGTTGCCGCCGTCCGGCGCCAGAATCGCGGTGTTGATACCGATCAGCTCGCCGTTCAGGTTAACCAGCGCGCCGCCGGAGTTACCGCGGTTGATCGCCGCATCGGTCTGGATAAAGTTTTCATAGTTTTCAACGTTCAGGCCGCTACGGCCCAGGGCGGAAACGATCCCCGAGGTCACGGTTTCGCCCAGGCCAAACGGGTTACCGATCGCCACGGTGTAATCGCCGACGCGCAGGGCATCAGAGTCCGCCAGCTTAATCGCGCTCAGGTTTTTCGGATCCTGGATTTGAATCAGCGCAATATCAGAACGCGGGTCTTTGCCGACCACTTTCGCGTCGAACTTGCGGCCATCGCTGAGCTGAACTTTGATAGTAGTCGCGTTATCCACGACGTGGTTGTTAGTCACGACATAGCCTTTAGCGGCATCAATAATCACCCCGGAACCGAGGGCCATAAATTTCTGCTGCTGGCCGCCGTCGCTACCCGGCGCACCGCCCTGCCCGCCGCCCTGACAGAACGGAGAGCTCTGGAACGGAGAACCATCCTGACAGAACGGCGAATTGTCGCCAAAGAACTGCTGGAAGTTACGCGGCATCCGCGGCGTATTAACGGTGGTGCTCCCCTCAACGTTAATGCTCACGACCGACGGCATCACTTTTTCCAGCATCGGCGCCAGGCTTGGCATCTGCTGCGCATTAGTCGCAGAAGAAGCTGTTTCCGCCGCGCTCGCAGAGAGAGGGGACAACGCCAGACCTAAACTCAGAGCCAGGGCACTCATTGCTAACGTGGTTTTTTTCATAGGTTTCAATCTCAATTTCAGATAACGAATAGTTGCTGTGTTGGTGACTATCAGAGTCATTTTATAGCGCGAAGTTCCGGAATGAAGTTTTGGTAAAAGTAAAAATTTATTGTCCGTCTTTACAAAACTCACCCTTATTCTACGGCCATCAATCGTCGATATTCATCCCATGCATACAAATCGGTCATTCCGCTGATATAGTCCTGAATGAGACGACAGCGATAATAATATTCCATCACTGGAAACTCCGGATTATTGCGCGAAATCTTATTTACGGCTTCTATGTAAGCTAACCGATGACGAGTTGAAAGTTTCTGAAAAAGACGTGATGCAATCGGTAAACTTCGCACCCGCTCTTTTTCCACCAGCAAACTAAACTCATCCAGCGATAATTTTAACAGCGGCTGGTATATATCTAACAGACCGCTGATCACGCAATAGCCCTGCAGCTCCAGCTGCTCGACATCCGGATGGCTAAACACATGTTTTACCGCGACATTTTTATATAGTTCAAGAAGCTGGCTGCAATCACTATCGTCCTCAAGCAGCGCATGGTTAAAGTCACCGCTAAAAATCTTCGCCAGGTTATCAATAAACCGCCGCGCCGCATACGGTACCAGCCTATTGAGCGTATTAACCCGTAAATACATAAAAAACTGATCTTCGGTACTCCGGCTCAGAGAATTCGCACGCGATTTCTCCCAGGCGTTTTCGACAACCTGATTAAACAAGGAGCCTTTTTCGTGAACGCCCCAGGCTTCATAGAGATGCTGATAAAGCTGCTCTACGCTGAAGATGCGTTTTTCTACCGCATCTTCAAGGTCGGCGACGCAATATGAGATATCATCCGCGGCTTCCATAATCCACGTTAATGGGAAGCGATTGTAAGGAGCCAGATCCAGTTCTTTACGCAACCTCGCAACATAGCCCTCTTCGGCTAAATAATAACCAGGTTTTTTCATTAAATAATTGTGGCTGGCCGGCGCTTCCCCGCGCCACCATGCCGGACGCGTATATTTTAGAATACAGCCCACCTGCGCCCAGGTGAGATTCATGCGCATCAGCGTATGCACTAAGCGAATACCCTGCGCATTGCCTTCAAACCAGCATAAGTCCTGGCGAACCTTACGCCGCAGCTCATTCAGCTGGCTATCGCCTTCCTGCAGGCGCAGCGCCGCGACCACGCAGCGATCGTCGCTTAACGGCTGGCTGGCCGCATCGCCGGGGAAAAGCCGCTGGCTGAACCAATCATTAATTGCCGCCTCGCCAAAATGGCCAAATGGCGGATTGCCGATATCGTGCATCAGGCAGGCCATTTCAACAATGCTCTCGAACGGCCCGGTAAGCTCATCCAGCCCGTAGCTTTCCAGCAGCTTCTGCTCTTTCAGACGACTCAGCACCTCTTTGGCGATGTAGCGGCCCACCTGCTGAACTTCCAGAGAGTGGGTCAGCCGCGTACGCACTGCGGCATTGCGCTCCAGCGGGAAAACCTGGGTTTTTTGCTGCAGCCGGCGGATCGCCGGCGAGTTGATGATGCGTCCGCGATCGCTTTCGAAAATTCGCAGGATTTCACGCTCCGTCTCAACGCCCTGCGGTGAACGGTAGCGGCGACGCCAGTTAATCTTGTTGCGAAAATCGATCTTAGCCATGATCTCCCCCGAGCGAGCAATAACGTTTCCTTCTAAGCGCATGATAGACTATGCCGCTAAAACCCACACATCGCGAGTAAATCTATGAAAATCGGTATTATTGGCGCAATGGAAGAAGAAGTTACCCTTCTGCGCGACAAAATCGACAACCGCCAGACCATCACTATCGGCGGCAGCGAAATCTACACCGGCCAGCTGCAGGGCGTTGATGTCGCTTTGTTGAAATCGGGCATTGGCAAAGTCGCCGCCGCCATGGGAGCCACTCTGCTGATGGAGCACTGCAAGCCGGATGTGATTATTAACACCGGCTCTGCAGGCGGTCTCGCGTCGACCCTGAAGGTTGGCGATATCGTTGTCTCCGACGAAACGCGCTATCACGACGCGGACGTCACCGCGTTTGGCTATGAGTATGGCCAGCTGCCGGGCTGCCCTGCCGGTTTCAAAGCCGATGATAAGCTGATTGCCGCCGCAGAGACCTGCATCAGCGCGCTGAATCTTAATGCGGTTCGCGGACTCATTGTCAGCGGCGATGCATTCATCAACGGTTCCATTGGTCTCGCCAAAATCCGCCACAACTTCCCGCAGGCCGTCGCGGTAGAAATGGAAGCCACCGCCATCGCGCACGTCTGCCACAACTATGGCGTACCGTTTGTTGTCGTTCGCGCGATCTCCGATGTTGCCGACCAACAGTCGCATCTGAGCTTCGACGAGTTTCTCGCCGTTGCCGCGAAGCAATCCACCCTGATGGTGGAAAACCTGGTGCAGCACCTGGCTCGTGGCTAAGTCGCTCAACGCGGCGCTTGCCGTCCTGATGCTGCTTGCCCCGGCGTGGCTTTTCGCCGCGCCGCGGGTGATTACGCTCTCTCCCGCCAATACTGAACTGGCGTTTGCCGCCGGTATTACGCCGGTTGGCGTCAGCAGCTATTCCGATTATCCCCCGGAAGCCGCAAAGATAGAGCAGGTCTCCAGCTGGCAGGGGATGAATCTGGAACGCATCGTCGCCCTTAAGCCCGACCTGGTGCTGGCGTGGCGCGGCGGTAACGCTGAACGCCAGGTGAATCAGCTAAGCTCGCTCGGGATAAAAGTCATCTGGGTCGAAACATCGACCATCGAAGAGATTATCGCAACGCTTCGCCAGCTGGCGCAGTGGAGCCCGCAGCCGGAAAAGGCGCGGCAGGCGGCGCAGAAAATGCAGGACGCGTACCAGGCCTTAAAAACCCGCTACGCGAGCGGGCCGAAAAAACGCGTTTTTTTACAGTTCGGCGCCAACCCTCTCTTTACCACCAGCAAAGGCTCGATTCAGGATCAGGTTCTGACGCTGTGCGGAGGAGAAAACATTTTTGCCGCCAGCCGGGTTCCCTGGCCGCAGGTGAGCCGTGAACAGGTACTGGCAAGGCAGCCGCAGGCCATTGTCATCGCCGGCGACGCCAGTCAACTTCCCGCCGTTGAGCGCTATTGGCAGAATCAGCTAAAAATTTCTTTTATTGCGCTACATGGCGACTGGTTTGAACGCGCGAGCCCACGTATTATTCTCGCCGCAAAACAACTCTGTACTGCGCTCGAGCAGATAAAATAATCACCTGCTAACCCAGGTGCTAAAAGGCTATCCCACCAGGCGCAATTGTTGCAGCCAGTTTGGACACGGGCGGCGCGGAACACCCGGAGCGTACATGTGGTACGTGGGGGCTGTGAGCACTGCCCGGGGCCAGACTGGCAAATAAAAAAGCCTAATGGGATAGATTCTAAGTGGGAACTGACGATGCTTGTCTATTGGCTGGATATCATTGGCACCGCCGTGTTTGCCATCTCCGGCGTCCTGCTGGCTGGAAAGCTGCGCATGGACCCTTTCGGCGTGCTGGTATTAGGCGTGGTGACCGCGGTGGGCGGTGGCACCATTCGCGATATGGCCCTTGCTAACGGCCCGGTATTTTGGGTTAAAGACCCTACCGATCTGGTGGTGGCGATGGTCACCAGCATGTTCACTATCCTGCTGGTACGCCAGCCGCGCCGGTTACCGAAATGGGTGCTGCCGGTGCTGGACGCCGTTGGTCTGGCGGTATTTGTCGGTATTGGCGTCAACAAAGCCTTTCTTGCCCATAGCGGACCGCTGGTGGCCGTCTGCATGGGGGTCGTCACCGGCGTCGGCGGGGGGATCATCCGCGACGTGCTGGCGCGTGAAATCCCGATGATTCTGCGTACGGAAATCTACGCGACGGCCTGCATCGTTGGTGGCATCGTGCATGCGACGGCGTACTACACCTTTCAGGTTCCGTTAGAAAACGCGGCGATGATAGGTATGGTGGTCACGCTGGTCATCAGGCTGGCGGCCATCCGCTGGCACCTGAAGCTGCCAACGTTCGCGCTTGATGAGAATGGACGGTAATAAAAGCAAAACGGTAACCTTAACGTTACCGTTTTTAGCGTTTGCTCCCTCTCGCTGTATGAGAGGGCTGGGGAGAAGAGGCTCCCGGGCACACTATCTTTAGACGCTGAACGAGGAGCCGCAGCCGCAGGTGCTTTTCGCATTCGGGTTGGTCACGATAAAACGCGAGCCTTCCAGACCTTCGGTATAATCGACGGCGCCGCCGACCAGATACTGCAGGCTCATTGGGTCAACCACCAGGCCGACGCCCTGCTTCTCGATAGTCATATCGCCTTCGTTAACCTGATCGTCGAAGGTAAAGCCGTACTGGAAACCGCTGCAGCCACCACCGGTGATGTACACGCGCAGTTTCAGGTTCGGATTGTCTTCATCCGCAATCAGGTCTTTTACTTTAATCGCCGCGGCTTCGGTAAACTCCAGCGGCAACGCTACGTCATCACTCATTTTATGCTCCCATTGATACTTCTGACCGGTTAAAGAATAACCCGACCTTTTGAGCCATTATCCAATACCCGAGTAAATCGTTCAAGTATTCTCCCCGCCGACCGGCTGCGCCTTTGCTTCCTGTTCCGCCTTTTGTTTTGCCAGGGTGCGCTGCAGAATAGTCGAGTATAAAGGCTTACCGCCGAGGAATTGTGCCAATAGTGTTGCGCCGAGACAGGTAATAATCATTGGCAAAATGAGCTGATAGTTATCGGTCATCTCCAGCACCAGCACGATGCCGGTCAACGGCGCGCGAACCGAGGCGGCGAGCAGCGCCCCCATCCCGGCGATGGCAAAGGTGCCGGCATCCAGATGATAGGCCGGAAATAGAGGCGTCGCCGCCATGCCAAACGCCGTGCCCAGCAGCGTCCCCAGCGCCAGCATCGGCGCAAAGATACCGCCGGGCGCGCCGGAAGAGAAGCAAAGCAGCGTGGTAATCACCCGCGCGATAAAAATAAACAGCAGCAGGCCGACGGAAAAATTGCCCGCCGCGGCGATGGGAATCAGGTTAAACCCGCCGCCGGACGCCGCCGGCTGAATCAGGCCCAGCACGCCGCAGCTTCCGCCGATCAGGCCGCCAATCAGCACCCATTTTTTAATGTTGCCGCCGTGGAGCCGCTGGAACATATCCTGGGTGCGCAGCACCAGCGTATTAAACAGCGGGCCAACACAGCCAAAAATCATCCCGAGGATCAAATACAGCCACAGGGTGTTGACCGGCGCATTGCTGAGCTTACCGACCTCGATAACCGCTTTATCGCCGTTGAAGATACGGAAGACGATGGTGGCCATAATGACGCCGGTAAACACGGCTTTAATGGAGATCAGGTTGTAGCGAAACTGCGGGCGCATCTCTTCAATAATAAACAGAATCCCGGCCAGCGGCGCGTTAAAGGCGGCGGAGAGCCCCGCCGCGGCGCCGGTCGCCAGCAGCGTATGGCGCGCTTCCGGACTGCGCATGCGAAAAACGTCCACCACCATGCGCCCAAGATTGCCCCCAAGCTGCACCATCGGCCCTTCGCGCCCCAGCACCATGCCCGCACCCAGCGTCCCCATGCCGCCGATAAACTTCACCGGCAGTACGCGCCACCAGCGAACGGGACGCAGCTCCTCCAGCGCGCCTTCAATTTCCGGGATCCCGGATCCGCCCGCTTCCGGCGCAAAACGACGGACGAGAAAATAGCCCACCATCGCCAGCAAAGCGGAGAGGATAAAGGCCAGCGGCCAGACCAGAAACCAGTGGTCCGCCACCTCTACCAGCGCGCCTATGCGCAGGTTCTGCACCCAGTTGACGCTTTTTTCAAACGCGACGCCGATCAGCCCCGCCAGCGTGCCGACAACGGCCGCCATTAATAACACCGCCAGCGGCGTTTTATCACGCTGAATCAACCGACGCACGGCATCGCTGCGGCGAACGCGTACGAACTGATGTGCTGAAGAAGAGGGGTTTTCTGCTTTCATGCCATTATCAATAATAAGTAATACAAATAGAAAGAAGGTCATTCTAGCCAACCGGACAGGCTCCGTCGTCAAAAAAATGCGCCGTGACCCCATTGTTTCAATTGGGCAAAACTTTCATAACCTTCCTGGAATAACTTAGAATAGTCGACAAAACATTTTTCACGAACCAGGACCCTGGCAATGAGCAAATCTGAAAATCTGTATAACGCTGCGCGTGAACTTATTCCCGGCGGCGTGAACTCTCCGGTACGTGCGTTCACCGGCGTCGGCGGTACGCCGCTGTTTATCGAGCGCGCCGACGGCGCTTACCTTTACGACGTTGATGGTAAAGCGTATATCGATTATGTCGGCTCCTGGGGCCCAATGGTGCTGGGTCATAACCATCCGGCCATCCGCAACGCGGTCATTGAAGCCGCCGAACGCGGCCTGAGCTTTGGCGCGCCGACGGAGATGGAAGTTAAAATGGCAGCGCTGGTCACCGAGCTGGTCCCGACCATGGATATGGTCCGCATGGTGAACTCCGGTACCGAAGCCACCATGAGCGCCATTCGCCTGGCCCGCGGCTTCACCGGCCGTGATAAAATTATCAAGTTCGAAGGCTGCTACCACGGCCACGCCGACTGCCTGCTGGTAAAAGCCGGCTCAGGCGCGCTGACGCTCGGCCAGCCGAACTCGCCGGGCGTGCCGGCGGACTTCGCCAAACACACCCTGACCTGCACCTATAACGATCTGTCATCGGTTCGCGCCGCGTTCGAACAGTATCCGCAGGATATCGCCTGCATCATCGTTGAGCCGGTAGCCGGTAATATGAACTGCATCCCGCCGCAGCCGGAGTTTCTGCCGGGCCTGCGCGCGCTGTGCGACGAGTTCGGCGCGCTGCTGATTATCGATGAAGTCATGACCGGCTTTCGCGTGGCGCTGGCCGGCGCGCAGGATTACTACGGCGTTGTGCCGGATCTGACCTGCCTTGGCAAAATCATCGGCGGCGGTATGCCGGTTGGCGCATTCGGCGGTCGTCGTGAGGTGATGGATGCCCTGGCGCCGACCGGCCCGGTTTACCAGGCAGGCACCCTCTCCGGCAACCCCATCGCGATGGCGGCAGGTTTCGCTTGCCTGACCGAAGTGGCGCAGCCCGGCGTGCACGAGACGCTAACCGAGCTCACTAACCAGCTGGCCCAGGGTCTGCTGGACGCCGCGCGCGATGCCGGTATTCCGCTGGTGGTGAATAACGTCGGCGGCATGTTCGGCATTTTCTTTACCGACGCGCCAACCGTGACCTGCTACCAGGACGTGGTCAAATGCGATGTCGAGCGATTTAAACGCTTCTTCCACCTGATGCTGGAAGAGGGCGTCTACCTGGCGCCGTCGGCGTTTGAAGCGGGCTTTATGTCCATCGCCCATAGCGAAGAAGATATCGACAACACCGTCGCCGCCGCGCGCAACGCCTTCGCGAAGCTGTAACCTCAACGCCGGGGCCCCCTGCCCCGGCAATACGCATCTTGTTCAAAAGCATCATTTTGCGTCGGCCCACGCATAATAAGATGCAAACGCGATCGCCTTGAAAGATTGTTATCATCCCGTCTCGTAGAACCCAAAATCGTCGGCAGACAATGGGCAGGCAAAAGCAGATTCTCAGCGGAAACTCAGCCGCAAGGATTGCTCAGAATGACAACACAATCGTCCCCTACACCGCATGACGCCATTTTTAAACAGCTACTGGCCCATATCGATATGCAGCACCGGCGTATTGCGATCCTGGAGCTCCTGCAAAAGCATATTCGCCAGCGGGATCTCATGTTGCTGCTCGAGCAATTGGGGATTCTGCTTAACGCGGGATACACTACCGCCGAGCAGCTAAAAGTGTTTTTTAGCTATATGGGGCAGCGCGGTCGTGACGGAAAACGAATTAGAGCAGTTGCAGAATTCCGCAGTTAGTCCCAACTGAATCCGGGCAAAAAAGGGGATAACATCGCGACGCCCGCCGGGCATCGCGATGGTGAAACGCTACCGGCTCTGCTTTCTCAACAGATAGATAAAGTACGGCGCGCCGATAAACGTCGACAGCAATCCTGCCGGGATTTGGTACGGGAACATCAGCATCCGGCCGCACCAGTCGGCGAACACCAGCAGCACTCCGCCAATCAGGCCGGAGATCGCCATATGCGGCATCGTACGCCGGAATCCCATCATACGCGCAATATGCGGCGCCATTAACCCCACGAAGCTGAGCGGGCCAATCGTTAGGGTTGCGGCCGCGGTCAGACATGCCGCCAGCAGCAGCAGCCCGATACGTGACGGCGTCAGCGCAATCCCGACCGCCCTCGCCGCCTCGCCGCCCAGCGGCAGAATCGTCAACCAGCGTCGGCAAAGCGGCGTCAGCGCCAGCAGAATAAGCATCACCGCGCCGCTGCGCATCACGAGCTCCGGCGTGGCGCTGTAGGTTGAGCCGGAAATCCACGTCAGGATCTGCGCCATTCGCGGATCGCCGCTGGCCTGCAGCATCATCAGCAGCATGGTAAACGCCGTGCTCAGCGCCATCCCCGCCAGCAGCATGCGATGCGGCGAGAACCCGCCGCGTCCGGCGGCAATCAGAATGACCAGCAGCGTCGCCGCCGCGCCGAGGCTACCGGCGGGCAGCAGCCAGCCAAAGGCATTTCCCGGCACGAAGAACAGCATCACCACCACGCCAAACGCCGCGCCCGAGCTGATCCCGAGCACTTCCGGACTGGCCATCGGATTACCGGTTAAGCGCTGGATAATGCAGCCCGCCACCGCCAGCATCACGCCAGCGAACAGCGCCGCCAGAATGCGCGGCCAGCGCCAGGGCATTAGCTCATCCAGTAGCGTACCGCTGGCCCAGTGCCAGCCCTGCGCGTCGCGGCCGAAAGCCAGCGCCGCGACGATGGCCAGCAGCAGAATCGCCAGCCCGCCCAGCGCGAACCACAGCACATGTTGCCGTTCAGCCAGCACGCTATCGCCACCGTTCATCACCGGCGCGCTAATGCTGCGCAGGCGCGGCAGCAGCCATAGCAGCAGCGGCGCGCCAATCAGCGCGGTCACCGAACCGGTGGAGATCTCCATCCACACCCGGGCCAGCCAGAGGATAACCTGATCGGAGAGCCACAGCAGCAGCGCGCCAATCAGGGCCGCCAGCAGCAGGCGCGAGAGCAGGCGACGCGCGCCCAGCATCTTCGCCAACAGCGGCGCGAACAGGCCGATAAAGCCAATAATCCCCACCGCATTCACCAACAGGGCGCTAATGATAATCGCCAGGGTCAACGCCCCCAGCCGCGCCAGCGAGAGCGCCAGTCCGAGGTTGCGCGCCACGCCGTCGTCCAGCCCCATCAGGGTCAGCGGACGCAGCAGCAGTAGCGTTAAAATCGCTCCGCCCAGCAGCTGCGGCCACAGCCGCTGCACCACGCTCCAGTCGGTCTGCGTCAGGGTACCTGTACTCCACAGGAACATACTTTGCAGCCGATCGTGATGGAAAATAGCCATTAGTTGATTAAGCGCGCCGCAGTACAGGCTCACCACCAGCCCTGCCAGAATCAACGTCACCGGCGAGAGGCGTTTGCCCCACGACACGCCAAACACCAGCGCGCCGACAATGCACGCCCCGGCCAGCGCGGCGAACTGCGACGCCAGCACGCCAGGGATCGCCCACAGCGTGGTGACCGTCATGCCCAGCTGCGCCCCGGTCGCCACGCCGAGCGTCGTCGGCTCCGCCAGCGGGTTACGTAGCACCTGCTGGAACAGCACGCCCACCAGCCCCAGCCCGGCGCCGACCAGCAGCGATATCGCCAGCCGCGGCAGCAGGCTGTAGTGGAACAGCATCTGAGCGATATTATCGATATTCGGCTGCCAAAGCGCCTGCCCCCATTCGCTTCGCGGCAGCGCCACGTTGAGGTTGAACAGCGTCAGCGCAGCAGCGACGAGAAGGAGCGTCAACAGCAGTGATGTCGCCAAAGGCGAAATTCGCGATCTCATGCCGGGCCTCCCTGAGCGTCGGCCAGCACGCGGGCAAAATGCATCGCCGATAGCGTCGCGCCATAGAACCACACCGCCGGGACGCGCTGAAAACGCCCTGCGCGAACAAACGGCATCGCTCGCCACAGCGGCGTCGCCATAAGCTGCGCCATCTCCCGCGCATTGCCGTGGTCGAAGCAGATAACGTCGGCGTCTCTGTAGGCCGCCAGCCGGTCAATACCGACGGTGACGCTACCCCAGAAGGTGGTTTCGCCCTGCCAGGCATTTTTGATGGCAAAGCGGTCGAGCACCTCCTGGAACAGGCAGTTTTGCGCAAAAACCAGCACGTGACGGCTATCAAGCAGAGTAATCATCAGCAGCGGACGATCGCCGCGGCGGGCAAAGCGCGGTCGCAGGCTCTCCATCAGCGCGTCAAATTCCGCCAGATGGCGCTTCGCTTCCCGCTGCCTGCCGATCAGATCAGCCATTTCGCCAAGCGACTGCTGAGCCATCATCAGCGGGCGCTTGCCGTCGCTGAAGGTGAATCCTCGTCCGGGCGCAATACGCGCCAGCTTTTCCGCCGACGGGCCGTATCCCGCCGACCAGACCAGAAACGACGGCTTCATCTGCGTCAGCAGCTCCAGATTGGGCTCGGTACGCAGCCCGACGTCAATCACCGAATCAGGTAGCGCCGGTTCATTGACCCACAGCCGGTAGTTAGGGATATCTGCAACGCCGTAGGGCGTGACGCCCAGCGCCAGCAGCAGCTCTACCGGCAGCCATTCGAGCGCGACAATACGCTGCGGATCCACTTCCGCCGCCCGCGCGCCGCGCATCTGCCACAGCAGCGGAGACAGCGCCATTGCGGTCAGCAGGCGCCGCCGCGAGATGAATGTGAGGTTTTCCATCAATAGACAAAACTTACCGGCGCTGCGCCAGCCGGATGCGGCAGGATCCCCATCGGGATGCCGTAAATTTGTTCCAGGGTTTCGCTGCGCATCAGCTCCGCGGGCGTTCCCTGAGCGATCATCTCACCGCCGCGCAGCGCAACCAGATAGTCGCAGTAGCGCGCCGCCATATTGATATCATGCAGTACGGCGATCACCGTCAGCCCGCGCTGCTGGCTGAGGCGATGGACCAGCGCCAGCACATCCACCTGGTGGGCGATATCCAGCGCCGAGGTCGGTTCATCGAGCAGCAGGCAGCGGCTATCCTGAGCCACCAGCATGGCAATCCACGCGCGCTGGCGTTCACCGCCGGAGAGGCTGTCCACCAGCCGGTGGGCCAGCGGTTTTAGGCCTACCAGCGCAATCGCCTCTTCCACTTTCTCCCGATCCGCCGCGCCAAAACGCCCCAGCGCTCCGTGCCACGGGTAGCGGCCGATCGCCACCAGCTCACGCACCGTCATGCCTTCCGCCGGTGGCAGCTGCTGCGGCAGATAAGCCACTTTGCGGGCAAAGGCTTTACTGCCCCAGCTGTCGAGCGGCTGACCGTCGAGCAAAACCTCCCCGTCCGAGGGCGCCTGATGGCGGCCAAGCATTTTCAGCAGCGTCGATTTGCCGGAGCCGTTATGGCCAATCAGGCCCGTGACTTTTCCCGCCGGGAAGGTTAACGACAGAGGATGCAGCAGCGTTCTGCCGGGCACGCGGAAGGTCACGCGGTCCAGTGAAAACGTCGTATCGGAGTGCGGAGTGATTTCCTGCATAACGGAACCTGGTCAGAGGCGCGGCGAACCGCGCCCGTTAAGTGGTTAGAAACGGAAAGTCGCGGTCGCCACAACCTGGCGCTCAGCGCCCCAGTAGCATGCGTACTCGCTATAGCAGCTGGAAACGTATTCGCGATCGAACAGGTTGTTGACGTTGACCCCGATCGACGAACCCGGCAGACCAAAGCGCGCTAAATCATATTTCACGGTGGCATCCATTAACGCGTAGCCCGCGACGTTGAAGGCGTCATCTTTTTTCCCCGTCGAAGTATCGTTTTTGTAATAGCTTACCGTTGAACCGACATAGCGCGCCCCGGCACCCACCGTCAGGCCGCTCAGCGCGGTTTCGTGGAAGGTGTAGTCGGCCCACAGCGACGCCATGTTGCGCGGCACTTCCGCCGGACGCTTGCCGTTAAAGGTGGTGTCATGCTGGTATTGGGCGTCGGTATAGGTATAGGAAGCCGTCACGTTGACGTTGGCGTTAACCGCCGCCTTCGCCTCCAGCTCAATCCCGCGAGAGCGGATTTCGCCCGTCTGGATGCTGAACGAGGCGTTGTTCGGATCCGCCGTCAGGTTTTTATCTTTGGTCAGCTGATATACCGCGGCGGTCAGCACGACCGGCATATCCTTCGGTACGTACTTCACCCCGGCTTCATACTGTTCGCCGTGGGAAGCATCGAAGGGTTTACCATCCCGCGACGATCCGGAAACCGGCTCAAAAGACTGGCTGTAGCTGAAGTATGGCGAGATACCATTATCAAACAGATAGTTAATACCGCCGCGCCAGGTGAACTGCTGATCGTGATTTTTGGCGAGGGTATTCGCAGGGCGCGTCAGGGTTGAAGCCATCGCATAGTCGTAGCGGCCCCCCAGCGTCATCACCCACTTATCCCACGCCATCTGATCCTGGGCATAGAGACCGGTCTGCTCCATACGGTTCAGCACTGAATAGGGGAAGTTAACGCTAACGTTTGCATTGCCGTACTGCGGATTCTGCATGTCAAGCGCGGAAGCCGTCCCGTAATCGGCGGTCACATCATTGCGCATGCGCGAATAATCCACGCCGGTTAACAGAGTGTGCCCTACCGCGCCGGTAGCGAAATCAGACTGCAGCTGAGTATCAACGGTAAACGTATTAAGGTTCTCATCAGAGCGAACATACGCACGGTTGATTTTGCCTGTCGGCGTATATCCGTTGCCGTAGACCGAACGATAGAGGGTATGGACGTTGGCATAACGCAGGTTCTGACGTACGGTGAAAGTATCATCAAACTGATGCGAGAAGCTGTAGCCCACCATCTGCTGACGGCGGGACATCTTATTATCCGCCTCGCCTTCGTTAAAGTCCGTCGGCAGCTTATGCGCCTTACCGTTGGCGTCGTAATACGGCACCACCGTCCCTTCACGCGGCAGCCAGCCGTAATATCCGGCATACGGATCGCTCTGGAAATTACTCAGGAAAGTGAAGTCCGTTTTGTCATCCGGACGCCAGCTAAAGGAGGGGGCGACCGCGTAACGGGTAGACTTCGCCATTTGCTGCTGGGCGTCCTGGCTGCGGCCCAAACCGGTCAGACGATATGACCACACGCCGTCATCATCAATGGCGTCGCTGAAATCAAATCCCGTCTGCCACAGATTATCGGTGCCCATTTTAAACTGGATTTCTTTCAGCGGCTCAGTGGTCGGACGCTTGCTGACCATGCTGACGATACCGCCAGGGTTGCTGTTGCCGTACAGCACCGACGTTGGCCCGCGCATCACCTCAACACGTTCGAGGAAATAAGGGTCCATCGATACTTCGGAATAGTTATTACCCTGCAGCTTCATCCCATCCAGATACTGGTTGGTATTCACCGTTGTCGACGTGGTGAAACCACGAATCGTCACCACATCATAGGTGGTTGAGCTGCCGCGAGTCGAGAATACGCCCGGCGTATAGGCCAGCGCTTCTTTCACCGTCGTCGGCTGCTTCATCTCCATTTCCTGACGGGTCACCACGGAAATAGACTGCGGCGTTTTTTCGATGGGGGTATCGGTTTTTGTTGCGGTAGCCGAATGTTTCGCCGCGATGGTCGCTGCCGGTCCCCAGGCGCTCTCCTGCGGGGCCGGAGCGGCGGTGACGGTAATGGTTTCTTCTTTCGGTTCAACTGCCGCCTGTGCATAAACAGACATGCCGCTAACCGCCGTGGCTACTACAACTGCGATTTTACGCAGCGAGTGATTTGGCTGAGCAGTTTTAAGACGCGCCATGGGTATATCTCTAATAGAAGTGAATGATAACGTAAACGAGAATTATTATTATAACGGGTGACATAATAGGCGAAACGCGCGCGGCAAGGCAAGAAATATGCCCCCTGTGAGCGATCAAAGGATGAATAAATAACCAGACGGTAAGTGTGGGGTTAAACGGCTGTTAATTAAATGACAGAGATAAAAAGGCCCTCTACTACCGGGGTAGTAGAGGGCCTATATTTCCGCCTCCATTCAACCGACACAGCGCCGGTTTACAGGATGCAGCGGCGGGTTAATTGCTGCCGAACATATCCTTAATCCAGCCCGCTACGCCATCGCTCTTCTCCTGCTTCGGCGGTTGCTGCTGCTGATTTTGCTGCTGCGGCTGCTGCCCGGACTGATTGAACGGGTTATTCGCCTGCTGCTGCTCAAGCTGCTGCTGTTGGATCTGTTCGCCCTGGCGGCACAGCGCGTCCGGCGTGGTCGTCCATACCGGCAGCGAGCGCATGCCGCCGCTGCAGACAAAGTTACCGCTGCCATCGACGCCCATATCCACCACGTCTTCAGGCGGAGTCAGCACCAGCGGCGTCGGCGTCTGGTTAGCCAGGTAGCGCTGATAAATTGACATCGCGCCGCTGGCGCCGTACAGCTTGGTCGGCTGGTTATTATCGCGACCCACCCAGGTAATGGTCACCTGACCGCCGTCAATACCGGCAAACCAGGTATCAACGTTGTTGTTGGTGGTCCCGGTTTTACCCGCCAGATGCAGGCCCGGATACTTCGCGCCCAGTTGGCGACCGGTACCGCGCTGCACCACCTGCTGCATGGTCCATAGCGTCATATACGCCGCCTGCGCCGGCACCGCGCGTTCCGCCTGCGGATAGCTCTGATAGAGCACGGTACCATCTTCAGCGATAACGGAACGCAGCGCGGACAGCGGTGCGCGGTTACCCCCGCTGGCAATGGTCTGGAACGCCTGCGCCACTTCAATCGGCGTCAGGTTCAGCGCCCCCAGCAGCATAGACGGCACGGCGTTCAGCTGATTCTTCGGCGCGCCCAGCTTAGTCCAGGTATCGACCACGGCCGGCAGACCCAGCGCCATCCCAAGGTTCACGGTCGGCACGTTCATTGAACGCGTCAGCGCGTCAACCAGCATCACTTTACCGCTATCGCTGTAGCGACGATCGTCGTTCTGCGGCGACCACGTCTGGCCGTTGGACAGGCGAATCGAGATAGGCGCATCGGCAATCCAGGTATTGAGACGATACTGGTTCGGCTGGCTTAGCGCGGTCAGATAGGTCGCCGGTTTTGCCAGTGAACCAATTGAACGGCGCGCCTGCATCGCGCGGTTATAGCCGGCAAACTGCGGCTCCGCGCCGCCGACCATCGCCCGCACCTCGCCGGTGAAGCGGTCGACCACCACCATCGCGGTTTCCAGATCCGGCAGCTTACGCTGTTTCTTCAGCGCCGGAATACCTTCCGTCGCCGCTTTTTCCGCCGCGTCCTGCGCGACCGAGTCGAAGGTGGTAAAGATCTTCACGCCGGAGAGATCTTTTACTTTGTCGCCCAGTTTCGCCTGCAGCTCCTGGCGTACCATCTGCATAAACGCCGGCTGCGGAGAGATCACCCCGCCGCGCGGCTGTACGCCCAGCGGACGCGCGCTCAGCATGTCATACAGTTCCTGATCGATAACCTGCTGCTGCTGCAGCAGACGCAGCACGAGGTTGCGTCGCTCCAGCGCCAGCTTCGGGTTACGCCACGGGTTGTAGACCGACGCGCCTTTTACCATCCCCACCAGCAGCGCCTGCTGATCGAGGCTCAGCTCTTCCACCGGACGACCAAAGTAATAGAGGCTCGCCAGCGGGAAGCCGCGGATCTCGTTATCGCCGCTCTGACCGAGGTACACCTCGTTCATATACAGCTCAAGGATACGATCCTTGCTGTAGCGGGCATCGACGATCAGCGCCATATAGGCTTCATTAATCTTGCGCCAGTACGAACGTTCGCTGGAGAGGAACAGGTTCTTCACCAGCTGCTGGGTCAGCGTACTCGCGCCCTGCACCGTACGCCCGGCGGTCAGGTTCGCCAGCACCGCGCGGCCAATCGAGTAGAGGCTGATGCCGTCGTGTTCGTAGAAATGACGATCTTCCGTCGCCAGCAGGGTATCGACCAGCAGATCCGGGAAGCCGTTGCGCTTAACAAACAGACGCTGTTCGCCGTTGGCCGATTGCAGCATAGTGATCAGGCGCGGATCGAGACGGAAGAAACCGAACTGGCGGTTGTTATCCATATTCTCGATAGTGTCCAGACGATCGCCATTAAAGGTCAGACGCGCGCGCACCTGCCCTTCTTTACTGTCCGGGAAATCGAACGGACGGCGGATCATCTCGATACTGTTGGCCTGTACCGTGTATTCGCCCGGGCGCGTCATCGCGCTCACCTGGCGATACTGCGTGGCGTTGAGCAGGCGCACCATTTCGTTTTTGCTGATCTGCATATCCGGCTCAAGGTTGACCATCCGGCCATAAACCGCCGCGGGCAGATCCCAGACTTTACCGTCGATGCGGCTGCGGATTTTCTGATCGAGGTAGACGCCATAGGCGGCAATCAACACCGCGCAGACGACCCCAATCTTAATCAGCAGCCATAGCCAGGCGCGTTTACGACGAGGGGGTTTACCGCCTTTGCCTTTTCCTTTCCGCGGCATCGGTTTTTCATCCTCATAGTCATCATCATCGTAATCGTCGTCGTAGTCCTCTTCCCGGACCCGACGGCGAGTTACCTTTTGTTTTGCCGGGCGCGAGGGTCTCCCCTTACGTCCGATCGGCTCGCGGTCATCTCCCGCCATGCTTTTTCTCCGCAACTTACAGGCGTAAAGGCCTGATTCTCAATGTTTCCCCGAATGGGGGAAAGAAGAAATCTCTCAAATTGACGCCCGAATATTTTGGCCTTCAGGCGACCATTTATGTACTGCGCGACGCGTTATCATGTCGCTCGTATGATTTTCACTTTAAAAATTCACCATACAAATCATCTTGTTACACGTTTCATCATCAGAATAGTTCGGGACACGGAACGAATTGTCCAGGCGATACAGGATAGCACTAAACCGCGACATTCTTAACCAGCATTTTACATCCTCATCGAATAACGAAAGGGAAATTATTATGTTTTTTAACAACATAAAAATGTGCGCCCGTATCGATCCGCAGGCCGCCCAAAGAAACCGGAACGGCGCCGGCGGGAAAGAATATTTCCGCCGTAAAAGAAAAATCATGCAGGTGAAAGAAAAAGAAATTTAAAAGACGACAATGATAAAAAAGCGAGCCGCTTAACATTGATAATTTGGCAGATTTTCTGATGACTGCGGACAAATATTTGTTAAACTGTCAGCCAATTAATTTTTCCGATTAATATATTATGCGCAACTTTATTCTATTCCCGCTTATGGCGGTCGCCCTGCTCTCAGGCTGTCAGCAAAATCGTTCGACAACTCTCAGTCCTGCCGTGAGCGGTCAGGCCCAGCTTGAGCAGCTTGCCTCCGTCGCCGCCGGGGCGCGCTATCTGAAGAATAAATGCAACCGCAGCGATCTGCCCGCCGATGAAGCGATTAATCGTGCGGCAATAAACGTGGGTAAAAAACGCGGATGGGCGAATATTGACGATAATCTGCTAAGCCAGCGCAGCGCGCAGCTATATCAACAGCTCCAGCAGGACAGTACCCCGGAAGCCACAAAATGCAGCCAGTTTAATCGCCAGCTGGCGCCATTTATTGATAGCCTGCGCGGCAATAAATAGCGCTTATTTTTATTCCGCTCGCACTATTTTATTCAGCCTGCGGACTCTCCTCAATCGCCCCGCCCGGCCAGTCATCCAGCGCCGCGAGGGTAAACGTTTTACCGTTGAAGCTAAATACGGTGAGATCCTGCTGAATCTGCTCAATAACCAGGTTCGGCAGCGGCGAGTCGCCCTCCTTCCAGGACTGTCCGTTTAATACAATGCTGCGTTTCTCCGCCAGCGAGGCGTAGACGTGCGCGCTATAGCGCAGAGGCGGCAGAGTATCTTCATCGATCGCTATTTCTGGTTCAGCCTTCATTTCTGGCTCGGCTTTAACCGCCGTCACGGCAGTTTTGACCGCCGGTTGATTCAGCGGCACTAACGCCGCATGCGCTACTGGCTGGCTCATCGGCTGCGGCTCGGGCTTATTCCGCCACTGCTCGCCGCCGAACCAGCCGAGCGCAATCAGCAGCGCGGCGTACAGCGGTACGGTCACATAGGGGATCTGCACCATTTTTCCAACTACCGTCGGGGGCGCGGACTGCGGGTACGGCTCTTGCTGACGAACAAGCACGGGCTTCTCCTTAATCAAGACACGCCATCCCGGCCCGTGGTTATGACGCCGCGGGCCGGGAGGTTCAGGTCTTACTTGCTGCTGACCGGCAGCCCGGCGCCCTGGGCATCGCCCTGCGGCATTTCCAGCACCGCCACCGACCATGACGGCAGCGTGACCGTGCCGTCAGCGGCAATCTGCACGCCGTTTGCCAGCGAATTTTCGCCCGCCGCCTGCTGGATCGCGCTCAGCTGCAGCGTTTCACCGGCAAACTCATTCAGCGTACGGCTTTCCGGCGCGGCGTTAATCACCACCACCAGGCCGTCAAGACGGCTATCCAGGCTGGCGCCCGCTTTCACTCCGTCATCCACGGTCATAATCAGCAGACCGGCCTGCTGGTCTGAACCGGTATTACGGAAATCAACGCGCTTCATCACCGCGCTGCCGTCGCCTAAGGTGAACAGCGGGGAGGATTTACGCAGCTCGGTCAGCTCCTGGTAGAACGCGGTCATCTGCTTCAGCTCCGCTTCGCCCGGAGTGGCAACCATCTCTTTGACGCGAGTAATCACGTCATAGTTGCTGCCGTCATCGCTGATGCGCGGCATCCCAACGTTGTAGTTATTATCCTGCAGGGAATAATCCACACGGTTGAACCAGTCGCCGGAGTCGTAGGAGTCGCGGGTAAAGGATTTCGAGCGCAGCAGTTCAGAACCCTGCTGGTCGAAAGCGATCCCCTGCCCGAGCATCACCGTCGCCAGCGAAACGGCCTGCATGCGAACGCGGGTCGCCAGGTCGGCTTCCTGGGACGCTTTATAGCTGATCATGTCCCACAGCGTCTGGTTGTCGTGCTTCGAAACATAGTTGACGACCTCCGTCGGGTCTGCGGCATAGCCGCCAGGCGCGCCGTTATAGTCAATTTCGCTGCCTTTCTTCACCGCGCCGTCTTTGTCGATCATCACAAAGTCAGCGAGGTTACCGGCCATGCCCAGACGGGTCAGATCGGCCAGATGACGCACCTGGTCATCGCTCAGGCTGGCGAGTTCGTTTGGCAACACGCCCGCGCCGCTGCCGACGCCCTGGTTCTGACGCAGAGCATCGCCGGAATCGAACGGGCCGCCGCCGCGCACGGAGTCGCGCAGGCGATCGGAGAACGTGCCGATGCCGGTACCTTTCAGGTTGATCTGCGAGGCGATTTCAAAACGGTCGCTCTGGTTAGAGTCCCAGCCTTCGCCGAAGAAGTAGATATCCGGGTTCAGGGCCTTAATGCGCTCCCACGCCGACAGAATTTGCGCTTTCGGGTGATAGCCCATCAGATCGAAGCGGAAGCCATCGATTTTATAGTCCGTGGTCCACACCGCCAGCGAGTCGGCGATCAGCTTGGCGAACATCCGATGCTCCGGCGCAGAGTCGGAACAGCAGGTGGCGGATTCAACGCTACCGGTAATTTCATTCAGACGCTGATAGTACCATGGTACTATCTTATCCAGCACCGACGTGCGGTCGGTCGGGCCCGCGGCGTTGGTGTGGTTGTATACCATGTCCATAATGACGTTCATCCCCAGATCCTGCTTGATCGCCTGAATCATGGTGCGGAACTCTTTGATGCGCGTCGTGCCTTCCGGATCGGTCGCGTAGGATCCTTCCGGAACCGTGTAGTGGAACGGATCGTAGCCCCAGTTGTAGGAGTCGGTCTGCGCCACCAGCGTATTCAGCGCCTGCACCTGAGGATTATCCTGGCTATCGCTCTGCTTAAGCTGATTCAGCACCTCTTCCACGGTGGAAGCGCTGTCGCAGTATCCGGCGAACTCGCTGCTTTTCACCGCGCTGTTCACTTCACACAGGCGGCTGAACGGCTGCTGAATATCGGCGACTTTGTCGCTGAACTCGTTCACCGTCGCCAGATCGAAGACCGGCAGCAGTTCAACGTGCGTGACGCCTGAAGCGGAGAGCTTCTTCAGATGCTGCACCATATTGCTGTCGCCGGCGGTCAGCGCAAGGTATTTACCGCGCAGTTCGGCCGGAACGGTCTGGTCCCAGGCGGAGAGATCGCGAATATGCGATTCATGAATCGTCATCTTCGCTAAATCCGCTTTTGTCTTCTGGGCATGCGGCATCGTCAGGCTATCCCAGCCGTCAGGCTTCAGGGCGCTGTCGTTGAGATCGACCACCTGGCTGTACTCCGAGTTGGTCGACAGGCTATGCGCATACGGATCGGTGACTTCGTACTGTTCAACCTTGCGCGACTGCGGGTGATAAACCGTCATCGCATAGCGGTAGAACGCGCCTTTCAGATCGCTACCGCCCTGCCACGACCACGCGCCGGAAGCGCTGTCGCGGGTCATCGGATGGCTGCCAATCACTTTTTTGTCCGCGCTGTAAACCACCACATCCACCTGCTGAGCGGTCGGCGCCCAGACGCGGAAGGTGACGCCGCCGTCGGCCAGCTGCGCGCCGTAGCTCAGGGCTTCCGCCGCTTCGGCATAGGTATCATCCAGCACGCCCGCCGTCTGTACCTGGGTGGCGGAAATCAGGATCCCGTCCTCTGCGGCGGCAATGGCGACCGTTTCGCCCTGCAGCAGCTCGTCAACGTTGGCGTTGTCCGGCAGCTTAAAGGCCGCATAGCTGGAAAGGTGCGGGAAGCGCATGCTGACCTGCTGGCTGACGGTAGTCGGCGTCAGTTTCAGATAGCGGTCGGTAAATTTGCCTTCGCCGTCGGCCGCCACTTTACTGCTGTGGCTGTAGTAGAGGCGCACGAGGGGCTTATCCTGCCCGCCCGGCCACAGCAGCGTATTTTTATCGACCCAGTGGGCTTCGGCCAGCGCGACGCCAAAAGCGGCGCGGAAGGCGTCGGCGCGGGAGTCATAGACCGCGCTGTTGCCGGCGATCACCGATACCGTACGATCGGTAAAGTCGCCAAACGACACCCGCAGGTCGCTATCGATCAGCTTATCGGTGCCGTCGCGAACGATAACGTTAATACAGCCACTCTCTTTGTTGAGCGGGATCACCCAGTACGGGCCATATTTATCGCTGCCGCTCGGCGTGGTGCTGACGTCATTCCAGTCCGCTACCGGCGCGCTCAGCGCGTCGCAGGTTTCGTTGTTCCATAAGTAGAGGTTTTTACTGCTGTAGTCCGCAGCGCTACTGCTGGTGATGCCGGCGATATCCACCAGGTGAATGACCGCCTGCTTTTCTGTCGCCGTGGCCGCTTCGCCGGGTACGGCAACGTCAGGTAAACGTACAACCACATCCTGATTACCAGGAGTGTCGGGATTTCCAGAGGAAGAAGAAGAGGATCCGTTATCGCAGCCGCTAAGTAAAACCAGCGATCCCAGAACCAGGGCATTACGGGTATATCTGAGCATTCGATAGTCCCTATACATGCTGATTAAATTATATGAAGTGTTATATACGCGAAACTATTCCTGGCGCACTTAAGCACCATAAAAAAATAACGAGCATATCTTTAAAGCGCCGATAATTAGATATTCTTGCTCTCTCCGGTTCAATCATCCATTCGCTCATTACGTGGGGGCGTAGGCGGCCGGAGGAGAAAAAATAAAAAGGGAATGACGACCGCAATAGCCAAACTCTTTATGATTCGCAGCGACCTACGCAGATTCCCGCAATAAGCACGCTCACAATAAAAAAAGCCCCACCAATATCGGTAGGGCGGTACCTTTTGCTGAGGGAAATAGAATGAGCAAAGGAATAAAAATGCATAATTCCGTGATGAGATTAACAATATCAAATAAAAAAATAATTAATTACGCGCCTCATATTGTGACGTCCATCATATTATTTTTTATCTGCCAGCAGCTCGCCCAATTAACCTGGAAAATAATTCTCCCGGTAAACTTTACGGATAACGCATTGAGCCCTGCCGATATGACGGCGCCCGCAACCCCCTCCCCGGAAACGGCGCTGCCGCGCTTTACGCTGTTTGGCCTTGCGGAGAAAACCTCCGCCTCCGCGCACGGCGGCAACCTCGACCAGGCGCCCGTTTCGGCGCTCAAACTGCGCGTTACCGGCCTGCTCGCCAGCACCGATCCCTCTCGCGCCATCGCCATCATGATGAAAGGGAATCAACAGGTTAGCCTCGGGATTGGCGATAGTACGCCGGGCGGAGAGGCGAAAATCGTCGCTATTTTCCCCGACCGCCTGATTGTTAATTACCGCGGCAGAAATGAGGCTATCCCGCTGTTTAACGACCCGCCTGCCGCCGGCAAAAATAGCGCCGCGCCGCCAGCCCGCCAATTGGCGCAGGAGCTCCGCGCGCAGCCGCAAAATATTCTTCATTACCTCAATATTTCGCCGGTCATGGTTAACGACAAGCTCAGCGGATATCGTCTGAATCCGGGCAAAGACCCGGCGCTATTTCGCCAGGCGGGTCTTCGGGAAAACGATCTGGCGATAGCCCTGAACGGCCTGGATCTTCGCGATAAAGAACAGTCCCGCCAGGCATTAGCCCAGCTACCGGAATTAACTGAAATAACTCTTACCGTTGAACGCGACGGCCAGAAACAAGATATTTATCTAGCCCTGAGGGATGAATAATTGATCATCGCCAACGTCATTCGCCCATTTTCCCTGATGCTGCTGGTATTCGCCGCGCTGTTATTCAAACCGGCCGCGGCGGAAGAGTTTTCCGCCAGCTTTAAGGGCACCGATATTCAGGAATTTATCAATACGGTGAGTAAAAACCTGAATAAAACGGTCATTATCGATCCCAGCGTACGCGGCACCATTACCGTGCGCAGCTACGATATGCTCAACGAAGAGCAATATTATCAATTCTTCCTCAGCGTCCTCGATGTCTATGGCTTCGCGGTGATTAATATGAATAACGGCGTCCTGAAAGTCGTTCGTTCGAAGGATGCGAAAACCGCCGCGGTGCCGGTGGCGAGCGATGCCGCGCCGGGCATTGGCGATGAGGTCGTCACCCGCGTCGTGCCCCTGACCAACGTCGCGGCCCGCGATCTGGCGCCGCTGCTGCGCCAGCTTAACGATAGCGCCGGCGCGGGCAGCGTGGTGCACTATGAACCCTCCAACGTCCTGCTGATGACCGGCCGCGCGGCGGTCATCAAGCGCCTGCTAACCATCGTCGAACGCGTCGATAACGCCGGAGACCGCAGCGTGGTGACCGTTCCCCTCGCCTGGGCCTCCGCCGCCGATGTGGTCAAGCTGGTGACCGAACTCAACAAAGACACCAGCAAATCGGCGCTGCCCGGCTCAATGGTCGCCAACGTGGTGGCCGATGAACGCACCAACGCGGTGCTGGTCAGCGGCGAGCCGAACTCCCGCCAGCGGATCATCGCGATGATTAAGCAGCTCGACCGCCAGCAGGCGACCCAGGGCAATACCAAAGTGATCTACCTGAAATACGCCAAAGCCTCCGACCTGGTGGAAGTGCTGACCGGCATCAGCAGCACGATGCAGAGCGAAAAGCAGGCCGCGAAGCCGGTGGCGGCGCTGGATAAAAATATCATTATCAAAGCGCACGGTCAGACCAACGCCCTGATTGTCACCGCCGCCCCGGACGTAATGAACGATCTGGAGCGGGTGATCGCCCAGCTGGATATCCGCCGCCCGCAGGTGCTGGTCGAAGCGATTATCGCCGAAGTGCAGGACGCTGACGGTCTCAACCTCGGCATCCAGTGGGCCAATAAAAATGCCGGGATGACCCAGTTCACCAACAGCGGTCTGCCGATATCCACGGCCATCGCCGGGGCCAACCAGTACAACAAAGACGGCACCGTCAGCAGCTCGCTGGCGAGCGCCTTAAGCTCCTTCAACGGCATTGCCGCCGGCTTCTACCAGGGTAACTGGGCGATGCTGTTAACCGCCCTTTCCAGCAGCACCAAGAACGATATTCTCGCGACGCCGAGTATCGTCACCCTCGACAACATGGAAGCCACCTTTAACGTCGGCCAGGAGGTCCCGGTGCTGACCGGCTCGCAAACCACCTCCGGCGATAACATCTTCAATACCGTCGAGCGCAAAACCGTCGGCATCAAGCTAAAAGTGAAGCCGCAGATCAACGAAGGCGATTCGGTTCTGCTGGAGATCGAACAGGAGGTCTCCAGCGTGGCGGACGCCGCCTCCAGCACCAGCTCGGATCTCGGCGCGACCTTCAATACCCGTACGGTCAATAACGCCGTGCTGGTCGGCAGCGGCGAAACGGTGGTCGTCGGCGGACTGCTGGATAAAAGCGTCTCCGACACCGCCGACAAAGTCCCTCTGCTCGGCGATATCCCGGTGATTGGCGCGCTGTTCCGCTCCACCAGCAAAAAGGTCTCCAAGCGCAACCTGATGCTGTTTATCCGCCCGACGGTGATCCGCGACCGCGACGAGTACCGTCAGGCTTCATCCGGGCAGTACACCGCGTTTAACGACGCCCAGAGCAAACAGCGCGGCAAAGAGAACAACGACGCGATGCTGAGTAACGATCTGCTGGAGATCTACCCGCGCCAGGATACCGCCGCGTTCCGCCAGGTCAGCGCCGCCATCGACGCCTTCAATCTGGGAGGCAATCTATGACCCCCGCCGCTGAACGACGCCCGCTGCTCCCCTTCGGCTACGCCCGCGCGCACAACGTGATGCTCCTGAGCAACGGCGAAAGCTGCGAGGTTTTCTGCCTCGCCGCCACCGCGCCGCAGGCGCTGCTGGAAGCCCGCAGGGTGGCCGGGATGCCGTTCAGCCTCGAGCGACTGGAAGCGGAGGCGTTCGAAAAGCTGCTGGTGCTGAGCTATCAGCGCGACTCCGCCGAGGCCCGGCGCATGATGGCGGATATCGGCAACGAGCTGGATCTGTACACCCTTGCCGAAGAGCTGCCGGACACCGACGACCTGCTGGATAGCGAAGACGACGCGCCGATTATCCGCCTGATTAACGCCATGCTCACCGAGGCTATCAAAGAGAAAGCGTCGGATATTCATATCGAAACCTATGAACGCCACCTGCAAATTCGCTTTCGCGTCGACGGCGTACTGCGCGAAATCCTGCGCCCGCAGCGCCGCCTCGCCGCGCTGCTGATCTCGCGCATTAAGGTGATGGCGAGCCTTGATATCGCCGAAAAGCGCATTCCTCAGGACGGTCGCATGGCGCTGCGCATTGGCGGACGCGCCGTCGACGTGCGCGTCTCCACCCTGCCGTCGAGCTACGGCGAACGCGTTGTGCTGCGTCTGCTCGATAAAAACAGCGTCAATCTCGACCTGCTGACCCTCGGCATGTCGCCCGCGCTGCTTCAGCAGGTGGATGGACTGATCGCCCGCCCGCACGGCATCGTGCTGGTGACCGGGCCGACCGGTTCGGGAAAAAGCACCACCCTCTACGCCGCGCTGAGCCGCCTCGATGCCCGCGAGCGCAACATCATGACCATTGAAGATCCTATCGAATATGAGCTGGAGGGCATCGGTCAGACCCAGGTTAACGCGAAAGTCGATATGACCTTTGCCCGCGGGCTGCGCGCCATTTTGCGCCAGGACCCTGACGTGGTGCTGGTGGGCGAAATTCGCGACGGCGAAACGGCGCAGATCGCCGTTCAGGCCTCGCTAACCGGCCATCTGGTGCTCTCAACGCTGCACACCAACAGCGCGCTGGGCGCCATCTCGCGCCTGCAGGATATGGGCGTGGAGCCTTTTCTGCTCTCCACCTCGCTGCTGGCGGTGATGTCGCAGCGGCTGGTGCGCCGGCTCTGCCCGCTCTGTCGCCAGCAGGAACCGGCCAATGCCGACACCGCCCGCCAGATGGAGATCGCTCCCGGCACGGCGCTCTGGCAGCCCCGGGGCTGCGCCGAGTGCGGCTTTACCGGCTATCGCGGACGTACCGGCATTCACGAACTGCTGCTGGTGGACGATCGCGTGCGTATGGCAATCCACCGCGGCGAAAACGAGGTGACGCTGATCCAGCAGCTGGGGGCGGACTATATCACCCTGCGCCACGCCGGACGGGACAAGGCGCTGGCGGGGATCACCAGTTGGCAAGAGGTGCTGCGGGTTAGCGAACAGCAGATCGCGGAGGCCTCCTGACATGGCGCTTTTTCGCTATCAGGCCGTTGATGAAAACGGTAAAACCCGGCGCGGCGTCCAGCAGGCGGACTCCGCCCGCCACGCTCGCCAGCTGCTGAGGGAAAAGGGCTGGCTGGCGCTGGACATCGCCCCGGCAGCCGGCAGCGGCGGGCAACTGCGTTTTATTCGCCGCACCAACGCCCGCGATCTCGCCCTCGTTACCCGCCAGCTGGCGACGCTGGTCGCCGCCGCCATCCCGCTGGAAAAAGCGCTCGACGCGGTGGCCCAGCAGTGTGAAAAAAACCAGCTGAAAACCCTGATTGCCGGCGTGCGCGGCAAAGTGCTGGAAGGCCATTCGCTGGCGGAAGCGATGCGCGGCTACCCGGGCTGCTTCGACGCGCTCTACTGCGCGATGGTCGCCGCCGGAGAAGCCTCCGGCCACCTCGACGGCGTGCTGAACCGGCTGGCGGACTATACCGAACAGCGCCAGCAGCTGCGCGCCCGGCTGCTGCAGGCGATGATTTACCCCATCGTGCTGACCCTGGTGGCGGTCAGCGTGATCGTCATTCTGCTATCGACGGTGGTGCCGAAGGTTGTCGAGCAGTTTATCCACCTTAAGCAGGCGCTGCCGTTTTCCACCCGCCTGCTGATGGCGATGAGCGATGTGCTGCGCGCCGCCGGTCCGTGGCTGCTGCTGGCCGCCGTGCTCGTCGCTCTGCTGCTGCGCTACCTGCTGCGGCAGCCGGCAAAGCGGCTGGCCTGGCACAGGCTGCTGCTGCGCCTGCCGCTGATTGGCCGGGTCGCGCGCAGCGTTAACAGCGCCCGCTACGCCCGCACCCTGAGCATTCTCAACGCCAGCGCCGTTCCGCTGCTGCTGGCGATGCGCATCAGCGCGGAAGTATTAAGCAACGCCTGGGCGAAGCGCCAGCTGGAAGCCGCCAGCGACGCGGTTCGCGAAGGCGTCAGCCTGCATCGCGCGCTCGAAATGACCCAGCTGTTCCCGCCGATGATGCGCTACATGGTCGCCAGCGGCGAACAGAGCGGCGAGCTCAACGGCATGCTGGAGCGCGCGGCGGATAACCAGGACCGGGATTTGAGCGCGCAAATTCAGCTGGCCCTTAGCCTGTTTGAACCTTTGCTAATAGTGGCGATGGCCGGCATGGTGCTGTTTATCGTCCTCGCCATCCTGCAACCGATACTGCAGCTCAATACCCTGATGAGTATGTAATTGTTCTAATGGAGAAAAATATGCAACGACAGCGCGGATTCACCTTACTGGAAATCATGGTGGTGATTGTTATCCTCGGCGTGCTCGCCAGCCTCGTGGTGCCCAACCTGATGGGCAACAAGGAAAAGGCCGACCGGCAAAAAGTGGTCAGCGATCTTGTGGCGCTCGAGGGGGCGCTGGACATGTACAAACTGGATAACAGCCGCTATCCCACCACCGAGCAGGGGCTGCAGGCGCTGGTCAGCGCGCCATCGGCCGAGCCGCACGCGCGCAACTATCCTGAAGGCGGCTATATTCGCCGTCTGCCGCAGGATCCCTGGGGCAGCGATTACCAGCTACTGAGCCCCGGCCAGCACGGACAGGTGGATATTTTCAGCCTCGGGCCGGACGGCGTACCGGAGAGCAATGACGATATCGGCAACTGGACAATCGGGAAGAAATAGTGCGACAGCGCGGCTTTACGTTGCTGGAGATGATGCTCATTTTGCTGCTGATCGGCGTCAGCGCGGGCATGGTGATGCTGGCCTTCCCCGCCTCGCGCGACGATAGCGCGGCGCAGGCGCTGGCGCGCTTTGAGGCGCAGCTGCGCTTTGTCCAGCAGCGAGGGCTGCAAACCGGCCAGTTTTTTGGCGCCTCGGTGCATCCCGATCGCTGGCAGTTTCTGGTCTTACAGCCCCGCGAAAGCAACGACCCGCCCCCGGCCGGCGACGACTGGAACGGCTATCGCTGGCTCCCCCTGCGCGCCGGACGCGTCGCCACCTCGGGCAGCGTCGCCGGGAACACGCTGCATCTCACTTTTCCGCAGGGCGAGGCCTGGACGCCGGGCGACAATCCCGATGTGCTGATCTTTCCCGGCGGTGAGATGACGCCGTTCCGGCTGACCGTCGGCGAGGGACCGGGTATCGCGTTTAATGCGCGCGGCGAAAGCCTGCCCGAACCGCAGGAGACGCCATGAAAAAGCAGGCCGGTATGACGCTGATTGAAGTGATGGTCGCCCTGGCGGTCTTCGCCCTCGCCGGGCTGGCGGTGATGCAGGCCACGCTCCAGCAAACCCGCCAGCTGGGTCGTATGGAGGAGAAAACCCTGGCCGGCTGGCTGGCGGATAATCAGCTGGTGCAGCTCCGGCTGGAAAATCGCTGGCCCGCGCTGAGCTGGTCGGAAACTATGGTGCAGGCGGCGGGCGTCAGCTGGCACATTCGCTGGCAGGGGGTGGAGACCGACCTGCCGCAGCTGCGGGCGCTGGACGTTGAAGTCCGCCGCGCCAAAAGCGATAAAATGCCCGTCTCTTCGCTGCGCACCTACGTGACGCCGCCATGATCCAGCGCGCTCGCGGATTTACCCTCGTCGAAATGCTGCTGGCGCTGGCTATCCTCGCCGCGCTCAGCGTCGCTGCGGTCACGGTGCTGCAAAACGTGATGCGCGCCGATACGCTCACCCGCGATAAGGGCGGGCGCATGCAGGCGTTACAGCTAACGTTCAGCCAGATGGCAGCGGACTTTAGCCAAATCATTCCCCGCCGCAGCCGCGACAGCGCGGGCCTCTTTTTTGCCGGACGTTTTCAGCTCGGCAGCGACGACTGGGCGATCGCCTTTAGCCGCAACGGCTGGCCCAATCCTTTGGGGATCCTGCCGCGCTCGGAAATTCAGAACGTCAGCTACCGCCTGCGCGGGGATCGGCTGGAGCGTCTGAGCTACGACCAGCAGGACCCGCTGCCCGGTAGTCTGCCCACGGTGACCGTTATGCAGCGCGGCGTCCAGGCGTTTCGCCTGCGCTTTTACGCCAGCGGCCGCTGGCAGGATGAATGGCAGCAGACGCAGACGCTGCCGCAGGGGCTGGAAGTCACCCTGACGCTGGAGCAGTCCGGCGAGATCCGCCGGCTGTTTCTGCTTACGTCGGGAGGCAGCCAATGAATACCCGCCAGCGCGGCGTCGCCCTGCTTATGGTGCTGCTGATCCTCGCTCTGATGATGGTGCTGGCGAGCGCCATGACCGAACGCAGCGCGCGGATGTATCAGCAAACCGCCACTACCCTCGATAACCTGCAGGCTAAATGGTACGCGCTGGGGGCGGAAACCCTGGCGGCGGCGCTGCTGCAACGCGACGCGCTCGACTCGCCGAACCAGACCCATCTGGCGCAGAACTGGGCCCAGCAGGGGCGCCGCTTTGCGGTCAATGATGGCGAGATCTACGCCACGATTACCGACGCTCAGGCCTGCTTCAACCTCAACGCCATTAACCAGCTCAGCGGCGACGAAAGCGTTGAAATCCCTTATCCCGCGCAGGTTTTTACCCGACTGCTGGAGAACCTCGGCAGCGAGCCGCTGCGCGCCTTACAGCTGACCGCCGCCCTGCGCGACTGGGTGGATAGCGATCGCCAGGCGCTGCTGAACGGCGCGGAAGACGAAGTCTATATGGCGCAATCCCCCGGTTATCTGACCGGCAATCAGCCGCTGCAGGACGTCAGCGAACTGCGTCTGCTGGCCGGGATGGACGCCGCGCTCTATCAGCGTCTGCTGCCCTACGTCTGCGCCCTGGCGGACGAGACGCTGCAGGTAAACGTCAATACCCTGCAGCCCGCTCAGGCCGCGCTGCTGGCGGCGCTCTTCCCCGCTGAACTCACCCTCGCCGAAGCCCGGCAGCTGCTGCAGGCCCGCGCGGCCACCGGCTGGAGCAGCGTCGCCGCCTTCCTGTCGCAGCCGCTATTACAAAAAACCGATACCGCCGCCGCGCGTCCGTGGCTGGCGGTGCACAGCGAGCGCTTTATCGCCACATTCAGCGTGGTGATGGGCAGCGCCCGCTATCAGCAACGCAGTCTCCTGCAAAAGCAGGGGCGAACCTTCAGCGTCGTCCAGCGGCGCTACGGAATCTATTGGGTAGCCGATGAATAACCACCATACTTTTTCCGCCGCCGTGCTGATTATTCGCCTCAATCCCGATGCCGCGACGGCGATATGGCGGCTGGCCGCGCCGGGCGACGCGGCGCAGACTGGCGAGTGGCATCCTGACGCTGGCGACCCGACGCTCAGCCTGCTGGCGCAGCGTCATCCGGCCTGGGTGCTGGTGCCCGCCAGCGACTGCGCGTTTCATCGCGTTACCCTGCCCGCCGGCGCGCGCCGAAATGCGCAGCAGGCGCTGGCGTTTTTACTCGAAGAACAGCTGGCAACGGAGATCGAAGAGAGCCATTTTGCCCTGATCCATCGGGATAAAAGCGACTGTGCCGTGGCGGTGGTCGGGCGGGAGAAGATGCGCGCATGGCAGGCCTGGTGCGAGGGGCTCGGACTGAACGTGCTGGCCCTGACGCCGGATGCCCTTACCCTGCCGCAGAACCCGACCGGCTGGAGCGCCGTACGCTGCGGCGAACAGTGGCTGTTTCGCTGCGAGACGTGCAGCGGTATGGCGGTGGAAACCCCATGGCTCGGCGAACTGCTGGCCCACTGGCCCCATATCGCGCCCATCGCCTGCTACTCGCCGCCGCCGGATATCGCCGCGCCGTGGCAGCCTCGCCCGGCGCAGGATTTGCTGGCGCTGGCGGCGAGCAACCCGCAGGCGCGCAAAATCTGCTTACGCCAGGGCAATTTTGCCGCGAAACGCCGGCCGCCGACGCCCCGACGCTGGCGGCCGGCGATTGTCGCAACCCTGGCGCTACTGCTGCTGTGGAGCGGAAATCGCCTCCACGACCATCTCGCCCTGGCGCGTCAGGCCGACGCCGCCGTGCAGGCCAGCCGTGATTTTTACCGCCAGTGGTTCAAAGCGGAAAAAAATCTCGTCAATCCACGCCTGCAAATGCAGCAGCATCTGCGCCGTCTGGAAAGCGTGAGCGCCCGGCCAGCGCTCATCTCACGGCTCGGCGCCCTACAGCAAATCATCGCTGAAACGCCGGGCATTCGCCTGCGCACCCTGAGCTATGATGCCGGGCGCAACGCGCTGCAGCTGGAGATATCCGCCGTTTCATCGCAGGCCCTGGCGCAGTTCAGCCAGCGGGCGCGGGCGGGGTTTCGCGTGCAGACCGGCGAGATGAAGCCGCGCGCCGACGGTATTGAAGGGCGTCTGACGCTGGAGGGGAACGATGGATAACCTGCTCGCCTTATGGCAACAGCGTACGCGCCGCGAACGGCATCTGCTGCTGGGGATGGGCGTCATGCTGATTATCGGCCTGATTTATTACGCCTTCTGGCAGCCCTGGCAAAATCGCGAGGCGCAGTGGCGGCAAACGCTGGCCAGGGAGCAGTCCAGCCTGCGGTGGATGCGCCAGCAGACCCCGCTTCTCCAGCAGCTTAACCAGCGGAAACCTTCTGCCGCGCCGGAAGAACCCTCGACGGTGATTATGCGCGAAGCCGGCCGCCACGGTATCGCTATCGTTCGCCTGCAGCCGCAGGGCTCCCGCCTGAGCCTTACCGTGCAGCCCGCCGATTTCCAGGCGCTGATGGCATGGCTGGACGCGCTGGGGCAGGCGGGGATGACCACCGCCACCCTGGCGGTGACCGCCGTGGCGCAGCAGCCCGGTTGGGTGACGATTAATACGCTGGTGCTGGAGCGCAGCGATGAAAAATAAACTCACTATCGCCCTGCTGCTGGCGGCGGTCTATCTCTTCTGGCTGCTGTTTAGCGCGCCGGCGCGGCTGCTTACTCTGGCGCTACCGGACGGCGCGCGGCTCGGCGAAACCACGGGCACCCTGTGGCAAGGAGAAGCCCGTCAGGCCAGCTGGCTCGGTTTTGACATCGCCCATTTACGCTGGGAGTTTGGCTTTTCGTCGTGGCTTCCCGGCTGGCATATCGCGTTTAACGACCCCTCCGGCCTGCGCGGCCAGGCCTGGCTGCACGGTCTGAACGACGTTGTGGTGCGCGAGGGACGACTCGCGGCGCCGGCCCGGACGATCGGCCAGCGGTTAGCATCCGGCATACCGCTGGAGGCCCGCGGTCAGGTTGTGCTGACGCTGCCCGAGGCCCGCTTTAACGCCGGCGGTTGCCGACAGATGACCGCCAGCACCGTGCAGTGGCGGGACGCGGCGCTCAGCTCCCCCGCCGGGTCGCTCGAACTGGCCCAGGTCAACGGCAAACTAAGCTGTACCCCGGCGGGCGCGCTGGCTGTCGCCCTGACCCAGGACTCCCGTCAGCTTAGTCTCGCAGGACAGGGCGTTCTGACGCCCAACGGGCGCTATACGTTTAACGGTACGCTGCAGACCCGCCAGACGGCTCCGGCGCTGCTGACGCTGCTGCTCGCGCAAAACGGCCGCAGAGATGAGCAGGGGCGCACGCCGTGGCAGTGGCAGGGGCAGTGGCGCTCCGGGGAGAAAAAATAGAGATGGAAAATATCGCGCTGTTCCCCGAGTTCGCCGCGCAATACCCGTCAATCTGGGGCGGCTTTTTATTCCTGTCCGGACTGGCGTTCGGCAGCTTTTTTAACGTCGTTATCCATCGTTTACCGCTGATGATGGAACGCGCAGAGGGGGTGAATCTCTGCCTCCCCGCGTCGTTCTGCCCGCAGTGCCGTCAGCCTATCGCCTGGCGGGACAATATCCCGCTGCTGAGCTTTTTATGGCTCAGGGGGCGCGCGCGCTGCTGCGGGCAGCCGATCTCGCGTCGCTATCCCCTGATGGAGCTGACGACCGGCGCGCTGTTTGTACTCGCGGGGTACCTGATGGCTCCGGGCATGCCGCTGCTGGGCGGGCTAATTTTCGTGTCCGTACTGCTGATCCTCGCCGCCATCGACGCGCAAACGCAGCTGCTGCCTGACAGGCTGACGCTGCCGCTGCTGTGGGCCGGGCTGCTGTTCAATCTTTCCGATACCTTCGCGCCGCTGGCGGAGGCGGTCATTGGCGCGATGGTCGGGTATTTGTCGCTGTGGTCGGTGTACTGGGTGTTCCGTCTGCTGACCGGTAAAGAGGCGCTGGGCTACGGCGATTTCAAGCTGCTGGCAGCGCTCGGCGCGTGGCTCGGCTGGCAGCCGCTGCCGCAGACGCTGCTGCTGGCTTCCGCCAGCGGTCTGGTCTGGACGCTGCTGCAGCGCCTGGTAACCCGTCGTTCACTCGAACAACCTCTGGCCTTCGGCCCCTGGCTGGCGCTGGCGGGCGGCGGCATCTTTTTGTGGAGCCAGGTATAAAACATCCCCTGCTCGCGCTGCGCTTAGCAGGGCTACGGGCGGTGCTGGTCCGGTAGCCCGGGTAAGGCGTTTACGCCGCAACCCGGGAACTCTCCGGCTACGAATACTTTTTGGTGCGCCGGGTCGGGGCGGTATTGGCCGGATCGTCGGGCCAGACGTGCTTGGGATAGCGCCCTTTCATCTCTTTTTGCACCTCGCGGTAGCTCCCCTGCCAGAAGGCGCCTAAATCGCGGGTGATCTGCAGCGGGCGCTGCGCCGGTGAAAGCAGCTCCAGCACCAGCGGCACGCGCCCCTGGGCGATAGTCGGAGTGGTCGCTTCGCCAAACATCTCCTGCATCCGCACCGCCAGCGCCGGCGGGTTTTCATCGTGATAACGAATCGCGATGCGGCTACCGGTCGGCACCGTATAGTGCGTGGGCAGCTCGCTGTCCAGCTTCTGGCGCAGCGGCCACGGCAGCCAGTTTTGCAGCGCCTGACGCACGTCCAGCGCCTTCAGGGCGCGCAGCGAATGGACGCCCGCCATCTGCGGCAGCAGCCACTGTTCAAGCGAGGCCAGCAGCGACGCCTCGTCAACGGCCGGCCACGCCTCCTCCGGCAGCCACCGCGCCGCACAGTGTAGCCGCAGACGCAGCTGCTCCGCCTCCGGCGTCCAGCTGAGCACGCTCAGTCCCTTCTCGCGGATCCCGTTGAGCATCGCCTGGTGCAGCCCCTCCTCCGACGGCTTCGCCAGCGGCTGGGTCTTAATCACCAGGCGTCCGATACAGGTGCGCCGCCAGGCCTTCAGCGTTCCTAACGCCTCATCCCACTCGACGATATCGGAACGCCGGGCCAGGGCCGGACACTGCTCAATCAACGCGTGAATATCGACCGGCAGCGCCAGCAGGATCCGCGCGTCCGGCGATGCGCTTCCCTGCAGCAGCAGCGGCGCAATCAACCATTCGTGGCGGCCCAGCGCATCGTCGGCGTCGAGCATCGCCCCCATCCCGTTAGCCAGCTGGTAGCGCCCCTCCTGGCCGCGACGATGAGCGATACGGTCGGCAAAAGCGGAGGCCAGCAGCGCCGCGATGCTGTCGGCGTCGGGCTGACCGCCGCGAACCGCCAGCCTTTTCATCAGCTGCTGCGCCCGCTGCTGCCAGTTACCCTGCTGACGGGCAAACGCCGCGCTAAGATCGCTATTGCCGCCGCGCGGCGGCTCTTCAAGGATCGCCGCCAGTTTAGCCGCCGTGGCGGCGCTATCGGTATCCTCCGCCGCGGTCAGCATCGCCGCCAGGCGCGGATCGTTGCCCAACGCCGCCATTTTGCGCCCGTGCGCCGACAGCCGCTCGCCTTTCAGCGCAGAAAGGTCGGTGAGCAGACGCCGGGCCGCCGCCAGGTTGGTCGCAGGCGGCAGATCCAGCCAGCTGAGCTGGGCCGGGTCCTGGCATCCCCACTGCAGCAGCTCCAGCAGCAGCGACGACAGATCGCTTTGCAGAATTTCCGGGTCGCCCTGCGCCGCCGCGCGCTCGGCCTGCTCTTTAGCCAGCAGATGCAGGCAGATCCCCGGTTCCAGACGCCCGGCGCGTCCGGCGCGCTGGGTCATTGAGGCCTGGCTGATGCGCTGCGTCACCAGGCGAGTGAGCCCGGTGCGGGCGTCAAAGCGGGCGACGCGCTCCTGGGCGCTATCCACCACCAGCCGAATCCCCTCGATGGTCAGACTGGTCTCGGCGATATTGGTCGCCAGCACCACTTTGCGCATCCCGGCGGGCGCGGGCAGTATCGCCTTACGCTGCTCGCTCAGCGGCAGCGCGCCGTACAGGGGGCAAAGGATCACATCGCTCGCCACCCGCTCCGCCAGCCGCTCCTGAACGCGCTGAATCTCTCCCACCCCGGGCAGAAACAGCAGCATTGAGCCATTTTCGCTGCGCAGCAGCTCCGCGGCGGCCACCGCCACCGCCTCGTCAAAGCGCTGATGGGCCGGCAGCGGCAGAAAACGCCGCTCAACCGGAAACGCGCGCCCTTCGGAAACGATAACCGGCGCCTCCGGCAGCAGACGCTGCAGGCGTTCATTGTCCAGCGTCGCCGACATAATCAGCAGTTTAAGATCGTCGCGCAGCCCCTGCTGAACGTCGAGCAGCAGCGCCAGCGCCAGATCCGCCTGCAGGCTGCGTTCGTGGAATTCATCGAGGATCGCCAGCCCCACGCCGCTCAGCTCCGGATCGCGCTGGATCATCCGCGTTAAAATGCCCTCCGTCACCACTTCGAGGCGCGTGTTCGGCCCGACGCAGGTCTCCGCGCGCATGCGATAGCCCACGGTCTCGCCGGGCTTCTCTCCCAGCAGTTCCGCCAGCCGCTGCGCCACGTTACGCGCGGCCAGCCGCCGCGGCTCCAGCAGGATTATGCGTCCGTTGATGTTACCTTCGGCGAGGATTTGCAGCGGCAGCCAGGTGGATTTCCCGGCGCCAGTTGGCGCATTAAGCAGAACCTGCGGCGCATGCTGCAGGGCAGAGAGAAGTTCAGGGAGGACGGCGGCAACCGGCAATGAGGACACGAAACGCTCCGGAGGTTAACATTTGCGGGCAAGCATTGTAGCATCCCGGTAATTCATTACCGAGTCTCTATCATGTCCGAGCCGAAAAGGCTGTTTTTCGCCATTGAACTTCCCGGGGACGTTCAGCAGCAGATCGTGCACTGGCGCGCCGCCAGCTTTCCCGGCGATGCGGGTCGACCGGTGGTGGCGGCTAACCTCCATCTGACGCTGGCGTTTCTTGGCGAGGTGAGCGCGGACAAGCAGCGGGCGCTGTCAGCGATGGCCGGACGGATCCGCCAGCCGGGCTTTACCCTGACGCTTGACGATGCCGGGCAGTGGCTGCGTTCGCGGGTAGTGTGGCTGGGCACCCGTCAGCCGCCGCGCGGAGTGCTGCAATTAGCGAATATGCTGCGCGCCCAGGCCGCCCGCAGCGGCTGCTATCAGAGCCCGCAGCCGTTTCATCCGCATATCACCCTGCTGCGCGACGCGCGCCACGCGGTGCCGATTCCGCCGCCCGGATTTAGCTGGGCGTTTGCGGTCAACGAATTTGTGCTCTACGAATCCAGCTTTAGCCGCGGGCGTACCCGCTATCAGGCGCTGGAACGTTATCCCTTCGACAAGGAAAGCTGATGCTGTTCACTCCTCCCCTGCAGTCCGCCACCCTGGTTAAACGTTACAAACGGTTTCTCGCCGACGTGGTCACCCCCGACGGCCGCGAGCTGACCCTGCACTGCCCCAACACCGGCGCCATGACCGGCTGCGCCGCGCCGGGGGATACCGTCTGGTATTCCACCTCAGATAATCCTAAGCGCAAATATGCCCACACGTGGGAATTAACTGAAACCGTAGAGGGCGCGACAATTTGTGTTAATACTCTACGTGCTAACACGTTGGCAAAAGAGGCGATTCTGGCAGGAAATATTCCCGAGCTTTTGGGCTATAACACGCTGAAAAGCGAAGTGAAGTATGGTGATGAAAGCAGCCGCATTGATATTCTGTTACAAGCAGATGACCAACAAAACTGCTATATTGAAGTGAAATCGGTTACGTTGGCGGAAAAGGAATACGGTTACTTCCCCGATGCGGTTACCGCACGCGGTCAGAAGCACCTGCGGGAGCTGATGAGCGTGGCGGCAGCGGGCGATCGGGCGGTGATTTTGTTCGCCGTGCTGCACTCGGCGATAGACCGTTTCTCACCCGCGCATCATATTGATGCCAGATACGCACAGCTATTGATTGAGGCGCAAAACAAGGGGGTGGAAATTCTCGCCTACAAGGCGGAACTTTCTACCGAGATGATGACTCTGAATAAGCCGATTACCGTGGTGTTAACCCCCGGTAAATAAACGGCTAAATAGTATTCGGGTCGCGAGCGCAAATACGCTTTTCCTCACAGGGTTGTCAAGTGTAACGTTTAGATAATTGCTATCCGGAAAAGCATCTGCTATTTATAGCGGCCTGATTTTTCCCCCAACACGGGGATCGATAGTGCGTGTTAAGGAGAAGCAACATGCAAGAAGGGCAAAACCGTAAAACATCGTCCCTGAGTATTCTCTCCATCGCTGGGGTGGAGCCGTACCAAGTGAAGCCGGGCGAAGAGTATATGAACGAAGCCCAGCTGGCGCACTTCAAGCGCATTCTTGAAGCGTGGCGTAATCAACTTAGGGATGAAGTGGATCGCACCGTAACGCATATGCAGGATGAAGCTGCTAACTTCCCGGATCCGGTAGACCGTGCCGCTCAGGAAGAAGAGTTCAGCCTGGAGCTGCGTAACCGCGACCGCGAACGTAAACTGATCAAAAAGATCGAGAAAACGCTGAAAAAAGTCGAAGACGAAGATTTCGGCTTCTGTGAATCCTGTGGCGTTGAGATTGGTATCCGTCGTCTGGAAGCGCGTCCGACCGCCGACCTGTGCATTGATTGCAAAACGCTGGCGGAAATTCGCGAAAAACAGATGGCAGGCTAATCACTTCGCTGACGCATCTCTGGCGGGAGCTTTCTCCCGCCCTGATGCTTTAGTCATACGATGACAGATTCCCACTACATCGGGCGCTTTGCCCCCTCACCTTCCGGCGAACTCCACTTCGGCTCATTGATTGCCGCGCTTGGCAGCTATCTGCAGGCTCGGGCACAGAACGGTATCTGGCGTGTGCGCATTGAAGATATCGATCCGCCGCGTGAAGTCCCCGGCGCCGCCGAGACTATTCTTCGTCAGTTAGAGCACTTCGGCCTGCACTGGGACGGAGAGGTACTCTGGCAGTCAAAACGCCACGAAGCCTATCGTGAGCGCCTGGCCTGGCTACGCGAGCAGGGCCTCTGCTACTACTGCACCTGCACCCGCGCGCGTATCCACGCTATTGGCGGCCTTTACGACGGCCACTGCCGGGATTTACGCCTCGGCGCGGAAAACGCCGCTCTGCGCCTGCGGCAAACGCGTCCGGTCCTTGAATTTTATGACCAGTTGCGCGGTACGATCGTCGCCGACGAGCCTCTGGCGCGTGAAGATTTTATTATCCACCGTCGCGATGGGCTGTTCGCCTATAATCTGGCGGTGGTGGTGGACGATCATTTTCAGGGCGTCAGCGAAATCGTCCGCGGCGCCGATCTTATCGAGCCGACGGTGCGGCAAATTTCGCTCTATCAGCATTTTGGCTGGCAGGCGCCGGACTATATCCATTTGCCGCTGGCCCTCAACGCGCAGGGCAATAAACTGTCGAAGCAAAACCACGCTCCGGCGTTATCTACAGGCGATCCGCGCCCGGAAATTGTGCGGGCGCTAACGTTTCTTAATCAGGATGTCATTCAGGAATGGCAGACGCTGAGCATTGAGGATTTACTCAAGTACGCGGTAGCGAACTGGCGGCCGGAGCAAATCCAGCATTCTCAAATGCGTTCTGCTGAGCTATGATTAGCCGCTATTTTTTTGTCCTGAAGTCCGTCTGACACTACGAGGTGTACCATTTTTACCCGAGTCGCTAATTTTTGCCGTAAGGTGCTAAGCCGTGAAGAGCGCGAGGCAGAAGCCGCCGTCGAACAACTACATATGACGGTTATCCCGCGCGAGCAGCATGCAATTTCCCGCAAAGATATCAGTGAAAATGCCCTCAAGGTCATGTACAGACTCAATAAGGCGGGCTACGAATCGTGGCTGGTCGGCGGCGGCGTACGCGATCTGCTGCTGGGCAAAAAACCCAAAGATTTTGACGTCACCACCAACGCCACGCCGGAGCAGGTGCGTAAGCTGTTCCGCAACTGCCGTCTGGTCGGCCGTCGCTTCCGCCTGGCGCACGTAATGTTCGGGCCGGAAATTATCGAAGTCGCGACCTTCCGCGGCCACCATGAAGGCCACACCACCGATCGCGTCACCTCCCAGCGCGGCCAGAACGGCATGCTGCTGCGCGACAACATCTTCGGTTCGATTGAAGAAGACGCCCAGCGTCGCGACTTTACCATCAACAGCCTCTATTACAGCGTGGCGGATTTCACCGTCCGCGACTACGTCGGCGGCATGAAAGATCTGCAGGATGGCGTCATCCGGCTGATCGGCGATCCGGAAACCCGCTATCGCGAAGATCCGGTGCGCATGCTGCGCGCGGTGCGTTTTGCGGCGAAGCTCGGCATGAGCATCAGCGAAGAGACCGCCGAGCCGATCCCACGCCTGGCGACGCTGCTGCACGATGTGCCGCCGGCGCGCCTGTTTGAAGAGGTGTTAAAGCTGCTGCAGGCCGGCGACGGCTATCAAACCTATCTCCTGCTGCGCGAATATAATCTGTTCCAGCCGCTGTTCCCGACCATTACCCGCTACTTCACCGAGCGCGGCGATAGTCCGATGGAGCGCATCATCAGCCAGGTGCTGAAGAATACCGATAACCGCATTCGCAACGATATGCGCGTTAACCCGGCGTTCCTGTTCGCGGTAATGTTCTGGTATCCGCTGCTGGAAACGGCGCAGAAAATCGCCCAGGAAAGCGGGCTGGCCTACTACGACGCCTTCGCGCTGGCGATGAACGACGTGCTGGACGAAGCCTGCCGCACGCTGGCGATCCCGAAACGCATCACTACTCTGGTGCGCGATATCTGGCAGCTTCAGCTGCGGATGTCCCGCCGTCAGGGCAAACGCGCGTGGAAGCTGATGGAGCATCCCAAATTCCGCGCCGCCTACGATCTGCTGGAGCTGCGCGCCGGCGCCGAAAACAGCAGCGAACTGCAGCGTCTGACCAAATGGTGGGGCGAGTTCCAGGTCGCCGCGCCGCCGGATCAGAAAGATATGCTGGATGATTTAGGCGACGATCCGGCTCCGCGCCGCCGCCACCGTCGTCCGCGTAAACGCGCGCCGCGCCGCGAAGGCAGCGCATGACGCTCGCTTATATCGCTATCGGCAGCAATCTGGCCTCGCCGCTGGAGCAGGTCAACGCTGCCGTTAACGCGCTGGCGGAGATACCGGACAGCCGGGTGATAAGCGTTTCCTCTTTCTACCGTACGCCGCCGCTGGGGCCGCAGGATCAGCCTGACTACCTCAACGCCGCCGTGGCGCTGGAGACGTCTCTCGCCCCAGAGGCGCTGCTCGACCACACTCAGCGCATTGAGCTGCAGCAGGGCCGCACGCGTAAAGCTGAACGCTGGGGACCGCGCACGCTGGACCTCGACATCATGCTGTTCGGCAATGAGGTGATTAACACCCCGCGCCTGACCGTGCCGCACTACGATATGCAAAACCGCGGCTTTATGCTGTGGCCGCTGTTTGAAATTGCGCCTGAGCTATGTTTCCCCGACGGTTTGGCATTGCGCGACGTGCTGGCCAATCTCGGCGCGGAAAAACCCGCGAGCTGGTAATACCCCTTCATTTTTTAGCAATTACGGCGATCGTGGTAATCGGTTGCCTAAAACCATTGCCCCCCTGAATGCGGCTGCTAGAATGCCGGTTAAAATGACTTTCATCATCAGGAAACGTTATGAAACCGACCACTATCGCCCTGCTGCAGAAATGCAAACAGGAGAAGAAACGCTTCGCCACTATCACCGCCTACGACTACAGCTTTGCAAAGCTGTTTGCCGATGAGGGTATCAACGTGATGCTGGTCGGCGATTCGCTGGGCATGACGGTGCAGGGCCACGACTCCACCCTGCCGGTGACCGTAGAAGACATTGCCTATCACGCGCGCGCGGTGCGCCGCGGAGCGCCCAACTGCCTGCTGCTCGCCGATCTGCCGTTTATGGCTTACGCCACGCCGGAACAGACCTTCGAGAACGCCGCCATCGTGATGCGCGCGGGAGCCAATATGGTCAAAATCGAGGGCGGCGCATGGCTGGCGGACACCGTGAAAATGCTTGCCGAGCGCGCGGTGCCGGTGTGCGGGCACCTCGGTCTGACGCCCCAGTCGGTGAACGTCTTCGGCGGCTATAAAATTCAGGGCCGCGGCGATGCCGGACAAGTTCTGCTGGATGACGCGCTGGCGCTAGAAGCGGCGGGCGCACAGCTGCTGGTGCTGGAGTGCGTACCGGTCGAGCTGGCGAAACGCGTCACCGAGGCGTTAACCATCCCGGTGATCGGCATCGGCGCGGGCAACGTCACCGACGGGCAAATCCTCGTCATGCATGACGCATTCGGCATCACCGGCGGCCATATTCCCAAATTTGCCAAAAATTTCCTGAGCACAGCGGGCGACATGCGCGCCGCGGTACGGCAATATGTTGCCGAAGTGGAGTCCGGCGTCTATCCGGGCGAAGAACACAGTTTCCATTAAGGAGTGTTGTTGTGCTGATTATTGAAACCCTGCCGCTGCTGCGCCAGCATATCCGTCGTTTACGCCAGGAAGGCAAGCGCATTGCGCTGGTTCCCACCATGGGCAACCTGCACGATGGTCATATGAAGCTGGTTGATACCGCCAAAGCCAGCGCGGATGTGGTGGTGGCCAGTATCTTCGTCAACCCTATGCAGTTCGACCGCGCCGAGGATCTGGCGCGCTATCCGCGTACCCTGCAGGACGATTGCGAAAAGCTGAACAAGCGTAAGGTCGATTTTGTCTTTGCCCCTGCCGCGGCGGAAATCTATTCGCACGGCCTCGAAAATCAGACTTACGTGGATGTTCCGGGGCTGTCGACGATGCTCGAGGGCGCCAGTCGTCCAGGCCACTTCCGCGGCGTTTCCACTATCGTCAGCAAGCTGTTCAACCTGATCCAGCCGGACGTCGCCTGCTTCGGCGAAAAAGACTTCCAGCAGCTGGCGCTGATCCGCAAAATGGTGGCCGATATGGGCTACGACATCGAGATTATCGGCGTGCCGATTATGCGCGCGAAAGATGGGCTGGCGCTCAGTTCGCGCAACGGCTATCTCAGCGCAGACCAGCGCAAAGTTGCGCCGGGGCTGTATAAGGTGATGAATGGCGCGGCGGAGAAGCTGGCGGCCGGCGAGCGCAATCTTGACGAGATTATCGCGATTGCCGCGCAGGAGCTGAACGAAAAAGGCTTCCGCGCCGATGATATCCAGATCCGCGATGCCGACACGCTGCTCGACCTGACGGAAAACAGCCAGCGCGCGGTGATCCTGATGGCGGCATGGCTCGGCGAAGCGCGTTTGATCGACAACCAGATAGTGGCGCTCGTTCGGTAGACACGGGTTAAAAATCGGGCAATACTGCCTGGAATTTCCTCAAGGCGGGCGTCACGTCCGCTTTGTTATCGTTAAGCTTTAAAGGTAGACGTTATGATTCGTAATATGCTGCAGGGCAAACTCCACCGCGTAAAAGTCACGCAGGCCGACCTGCACTATGAAGGCTCCTGCGCTATTGATCAGGATTTCCTGGATGCGTCCGGCATCCTTGAAAACGAGGCTATTCATATCTGGAATGTGACCAACGGTAATCGTTTCTCCACCTACGCCATCGCCGCGGAGCGCGGTTCGCGAATTATCTCCGTGAACGGCGCGGCGGCACACTGTGCAAGCGTCGGCGATATTCTGATTATCGCCAGCTTCGTCACCATGCCTGACGAAGAAGCCCGCACCTGGCAGCCGAAAGTGGCCTATTTCGAAGGCGAAAACGAAATGAAGCGCCAGGCCAAAGCTATTCCGGTGCAGGTTGCCTGATCTACCCCTGCGGCTGGTTGCTTATCAGCCGCGACATTGTCTCCAGCGAATCCGTTCTTAATATATACAGCCTTTTCAACAAGAACGGATTATCGCCCGGCTTTACCTTCCCCCTCACCGTGGTCACCGCCAGATGAAAACCGGCGTCGTTGGCGGCCTGGACCGCCTTAGCGTTATAGCCGCCAAACGGATAAGAGAGATACAGTACGTGGGGGTTAAACTGCGCCAGCGCCCGCCGCGAATGCGCAAAATCAAACAGAATATTGTGATAGCTGCGGCTGAGGAGGATCGGATGACGTTCAGCATCAACCCGATGCAGGAAGTGGGTATGCGACTGCACGTCAAAGACGTCCTGGATCTGTTTTAGCTCGGAAATACTCATAAACTGCAGCGATTTCGGTGCCCATTTCTGCGGATGGCGCTTGATGCGCGACGAGATAATAAACGCCGTGGCGTGAAAGCCATACTGTTTGAGAATCGGGTAGGCATAGCGGTTGACCGACTTCAGCCCATCGTCAAAGGTGATCGCCACCGCACGCGCCGGAAGATTCACTTTATTACGCAGATAGCCTTCCAGTTGATACATGCTGAGCGTGATGTAGCCCTGGTCGCGTAGCCAGGTCATCTGATTGCTGAAGGCGCGCACGGAAGTCGTCGTTGAGGTATGGCGAAAGCGGGTATTTTCTTCATCACGCAGGATATGGTGATAAGTCAGTACTGGGATGCCGTTATCTTCTTGCGCATCCAGACTGCTCACCCACGCCAGGCGGTTGCCGATACGAATCTGAAACCAGGTTTGATTAAGCCGATCTTTGAGTTTGCTGATAATCGGATAACGCAAATTATTCGCCAGGGTGCCAAATGGCACGCTGCCCACGGCGGGGGCATCATAGATTGGCGTATCTTTCCAGGTAATGAGATTTTGGTTGCTTAGAGGCTTATGCAGATCGCCAAGGCTATCCTCCACCCGCTGCTTACCCTGTACCGGCCCCAGGTGGCCTTTATCGATAAAGCCGGTCGCAAAGCCAAAATTAAACTCATAGTAATCCGCCGCCGTCGGTACTACCGCCAGAATTTGCCCTGCCCGCACGTTGCCGACGCTCACCACCTGATTGCCAACCTGCGCCCAGATATCCGCATCTTCGGTCGTTTGCATATAACGTGCCGGCACACCCTGCTGGCTTAACAGGCTGGCAGAGGCGCTTAGCGCCGTGAACAGGAGGAGTAAAGCAAGAATTCGGGCAAACATGCGCATCGAGCCGGTAGACAAGAACTGCCGTCATTGTAACAAAAGCCTCATCAATACCAACGCTTAATTCCCGTACGGCTCATGCAGTAGTCGAAACGGCGGATTTTTTTGCTGCTGATGCCAGAGGCTGCTCACCGCCGGGCCTCCGGCGCTGACAATGGCGTGCCGGAAGGCTTCGCTGCTCAGGTTCTGGCGCAGCAAATACATGCTTTCCAGTAATGGATAGTCGATCCCGGAAATCACTTCACAGTGGGTGTGCTTATGGCTCAGCAGCGCCGCCACGCGATAAGGCGCCGCGCCGGTTTTATCGGTCAGAAAAATGACCCCGTCTCCGCCGTCCGTCTCGTGCAGCGCGTCGCACATCATGCGGCTCAGCATATTGCTGCTGAGATTACGCCAGTAGTTGACCGCCCGACACTGCGTCAGCGGCCCAAACTTTTTCTCCAGACGATCCAGCATCTCCTGCGCCAGTTCGTCATGACAGGTAATCACCCAACCTAACATCGCCCACCTCCTTAGCAGGCAAACAATGTAGCAAGGGAAGAGATGAATATCGGTGATGACAATCAAAATTGTTTGCCGGCGCTTCGCTGAACGGGGCAGCGAAGCGCCGTGGTTGGCTAAATTAGCTGCGAAGCCCGCGTCCGCGCTGGATCAGATACCAGCACAAGAGATAAAACGCGACGATAAACACCACCAGCACGCCGAAGGTGGTGGCGAGCGGAACATCGTTAATGCCGAGGAAACCGTAGCGGAAACCGCTGATCATGTAGACGATCGGGTTCAGATGCGACAGCCCTTGCCAGAACGGCGGCAGCAGGGTCAGCGAATAAAAAACCCCGCCGAGATAGGTCAGCGGCGTCAGCACGAAGGTCGGAATAAGGCTGATATCGTCAAAGGTTTTGGCAAACACCGCATTCAGCAGACCGGCCAGCGAAAATAGCACGGCGGTCAGCACCAGGGTCAGGGCGACGAATATCCATGAGTGAACCTGGAACGGTACGAAAAACAGCGAAATCGCCGTCACCAGAATCCCGACGCACAGACCGCGGGCAACGCCGCCGCCCACATAGCCGGCGATAACCACGTGGGTGGGAACCGGCGCGACCAGCAGTTCTTCAATATTGCGCTGAAATTTCGCGCTGAAGAAGGAGGACGCCACGTTGGCGTAGGCGTTGGTGATCACCGCCATCATAATCAGGCCCGGCACGATAAACTGCATATAGGTGAAACCGTGCATTTCACCGATGCGCGAGCCGATCAGATTGCCGAAAATAACAAAGTAGAGGGTCATGGTTATGACCGGCGGCACCAGCGTCTGGATCCAGATACGCATAAAGCGGTGGATCTCTTTGGTCCAGATGCTTTTCAGCGCGACCCAATAAAGCTGCATCATGCTGATTCTCCTTTCCGGTCATGGACCAGCGTGACAAACAGCTCTTCCAGACGGTTAGCTTTGTTACGCATACTTAATACCTGTACGCCCTGCGCGCTTAACTGAGTAAATACGCTGTTAATCCCCTGCTCACGCAGTACCTCAACCTCCAGCGTCGACGTATCAACCAGACGATACTGATAACCTTCCAGTACCGGTAATGGACTCTTAGGTGCCAGATCGAGAATAAAGGTTTCCGATTTCAGTTTGGAAAGCAGCGCCTTCATCGAGGTGTTTTCCACCAGCTCACCGTTCTGAATAATGCCAATATTGCGACACAGCATCTCGGCCTCTTCCAGATAGTGGGTAGTGAGGATAATCGTCGTGCCTTTATCGTTGAGATCTTTCAGGAAGCCCCACATCGAACGACGCAGCTCGATATCCACCCCCGCCGTGGGCTCATCAAGAATCAGCAACTTCGGCTCGTGCATCAACGCGCGGGCAATCATCAGGCGGCGCTTCATGCCGCCGGAGAGCATCCGCGCGCGTTCGTTGCGTTTTTCCCAAAGATCGAGCTGTTTAAGGTACTTTTCGCTACGGGCGATCGCTTCTTTGCGCTCGACGCCGTAGTAGCCCGCCTGGTGAATCACAATCTGCTGCACGGTTTCGAACGGGTTAAAGTTGAACTCCTGCGGCACCAGGCCGAGCTGGCGCTTGGCGTTCACCACATCCTTTTGCAGGTCATAGCCAAACACGTTGACCTCGCCGGAGGTTTTATTCACCAGCGAACTGATAATGCCGATAGTGGTGGATTTTCCCGCGCCGTTTGGCCCCAGGAGCGCGTAAAAATCGCCCGCCTCAACCTGCAGATCGATTCCGCGCAGCGCCTGAACCCCGCCGGGGTAGGTTTTTTTAAGCTGTTTTAGTTCCAGAGCAATGGTCATTAAATGTCTCTTCTCGTGTCGTGACACGCGATGGGTTGTTTTAAAAAATGTGAGGTTAACCTATATTAGCGCAACGCACTTACTTGGTTACAGGCCCGTAAACATCCATGAACGATATAGATACACTCATCAGCAACAATGCACTATGGTCAAAAATGCTGGTGGAGGAAGACCCCGGTTTCTTTGAGAAACTGGCACAGGCGCAGAAGCCGCGCTTTCTGTGGATTGGATGTTCAGATAGCCGCGTCCCCGCTGAACGTTTGACCGGCCTGGAACCTGGCGAGCTGTTTGTACACCGTAACGTCGCCAACCTGGTGATTCATACCGATCTGAACTGTCTTTCCGTCGTGCAGTACGCGGTCGACGTACTGGAAGTTGAACACATCATCATCTGCGGCCACTACGGCTGCGGCGGCGTGCAGGCGGCGATTGAAAATACCGAGCTTGGCCTTATCGACAACTGGCTGCTGCATATTCGCGATATCTGGTTTAAGCACAGCTCGCTGCTGGGGGAAATGCCCGAAGAGCGCCGCCTTGATACGCTGTGTGAATTGAATGTGATGGAGCAGGTTTACAACCTTGGCCATTCAACGATTATGCAGTCGGCGTGGAAGCGTGGACAGAAGGTGACAATTCACGGCTGGGCCTATGGCATTCACGATGGCATGTTACGCGATCTGGACGTGACCGCCGTCAGCCGCGAAACGCTGGAGCAGCGCTATCGCCAGGGCATTTCCAACCTTAAAAGCAAGCACGTCAATCACAGATAATTCACGCGCCCCTCTTAACTATCCCGGATAAGCCGGGATAGACACTCCGCGTTACTCGTCCAGCAGCGTCACTTTGCCGATATACGGCAGGTGGCGATAGCGCTGAGCATAGTCGATACCGTACCCCACCACGAACTCGTCCGGGATCGCAAAACCGACAAACTCAACCGGCACCTTCACTTCGCGGCGGCTTGGCTTATCGAGCAGCGTACAAATCGCCAGCGATTTTGGTTCACGCAGGCTGAGGATTTCACGCACTTTTGACAGCGTATTGCCAGAGTCGATGATGTCTTCCACGATCAGCACATCTTTACCGCGGATATCTTCATCCAGGTCTTTGAGGATTTTGACGTCACGGGTGGTGGACATGCCGCTGCCGTAGCTCGAGGCGGTCATGAAATCCACTTCATGGGGTACCTGAACCTCACGGCACAGGTCGGCCATAAACATAAATGAACCGCGTAATAGCCCCACCAGCACCATTTCGCTGCCGCTATCTTTGTAATGTTCATTAATTTGACGACCGAGCTCAGCGATACGGGCTTTGATCTCAGTTTCCGGGATCATCACTTCTACAGTATGTTTCATAAAACTAACCATTTGATTCTTAATGTAAATCATCAAAGCCGCTGCGATTGCACCGACGTTGACCGGCAAGCCACGCAGTATACCAGTAAAAAGAAATATGCGATGCAGTGATTAATAAAGCCCATTTTGTGATTCCGATCACACTTGTTAAATCCTATAATTAATTGCAGTTAAAAAATTAACAAACAAACGAGTGTCCTTCTATGGCAGAAACAAAATCTCAACAATCACGGCTACTCGTGACGCTGACGGCTCTTTTTGCAGCGTTCTGTGGCCTGTATCTTTTAGCGGGCGGGGCCTGGCTGGTCGCTCTTGGCGGCTCATGGTACTACCCTGTCGCAGGCCTGGTCATGCTTGGCGTCACCGTCCTGCTGTTCCGCGGCAAGCGTTCTGCGCTTTGGCTGTACGCCGCGCTGCTGCTTGCCACTATGATCTGGGGAGTATGGGAAGTTGGTTTCGACTTCTGGGCGCTGACCCCGCGTAGCGACATTCTGGTCTTCTTCGGCATCTGGCTTATCCTGCCGTTTGTCTGGCGCCGCCTGCCGATTCCCTCCTCTGGCGCCGTTGCCGGGCTGGTTGTCGCCCTGCTGATTAGCGGCGGTATCCTGACCTGGGCCGGCTTCAACGACCCGCAGGAAGTCAACGGTACGCTGAGCGCTGATGCAACGCCAGCAGCCCCCATCTCCGACGTAGCCGATGGCGACTGGTCGGCGTATGGCCGCAATCAGGAAGGCCAGCGCTACTCGCCGCTGAAGCAGATCAACGCCGATAACGTGAAGAACCTGAAAGAAGCCTGGGTCTTCCGTACGGGCGATCTCAAGCAGCCTAACGATCCGGGTGAAATCACCAATGAAGTCACGCCGATTAAAGTGGGCGACACGCTTTATCTGTGTACCGCTCATCAGCGCCTGTTCGCGCTTGACGCGGCCACCGGTAAAGAAAAGTGGCATTTCGATCCGCAGCTCAACGCTGACCCCTCTTTCCAGCACGTGACCTGCCGCGGCGTTTCATATCATGAAGCCAAAGCGGAGAACGCGCCGGCGGATGTGGTTGCCGACTGCCCGCGTCGTATCATTCTTCCGGTCAACGATGGCCGCCTGTTCGCCATCAATGCCGAAACCGGTAAGCTGTGCGAGTCCTTTGCCAATAAAGGCATTCTCAATCTGCAAACCAACATGCCTGTCACTACGCCGGGTATGTATGAACCAACATCACCGCCGATTATTACCGACAAAACTATCGTCATTGCCGGCGCCGTGACCGATAACTTCTCCACCCGCGAGCCGTCGGGCGTTATCCGTGGCTTTGATGTGAATACCGGTAAACTGCTGTGGGCCTTTGACCCGGGCGCGAAAGATCCCAACGCGATTCCTGATGATGAACATCATTTCACGCTGAATTCACCAAACTCCTGGGCGCCAGCGGCCTATGACGCGAAGCTGGATCTGGTCTACCTGCCTATGGGCGTAACCACCCCGGATATCTGGGGCGGCAACCGTACGCCTGAACAAGAGCGCTATGCCAGCTCCATCGTGGCGCTGAACGCGACGACCGGTAAACTGGCGTGGAGCTACCAGACCGTTCACCACGATCTGTGGGATATGGATATGCCGTCTCAGCCGACGCTGGCGGATATCGACGTCAACGGTAAAACCGTGCCGGTGATCTACGCTCCGGCAAAAACCGGTAATATTTTTGTCCTCGATCGCCGCAACGGTGAACTGGTTGTCCCGGCGCCGGAAAGACCGGTTCCGCAAGGGGCGGCGAAAGGTGACTACGTCGCGAAAACTCAGCCGTTCTCCGACCTGAGCTTCCGTCCGAAGAAAGACCTGACCGGCGCGGACATGTGGGGCGCCACCATGTTCGACCAGCTGGTGTGCCGCGTTATCTTCCATCAGCTGCGCTACGAAGGGATTTTCACCCCGCCGTCAGAACAAGGCACGCTGGTATTCCCGGGTAACCTGGGGATGTTCGAATGGGGCGGCATCTCCGTCGATCCGAACCGCCAGGTGGCGATTGCTAACCCGATGGCGCTGCCGTTTGTCTCAAAACTGATCCCTCGCGGCCCAGGTAACCCGATGGAGCAGCCAAAAGACGCCAAGGGTTCCGGGACCGAAGCCGGTATTCAGCCACAGTACGGTGTCCCTTACGGCGTTACGCTTAATCCGTTCCTGTCACCGTTTGGTCTACCCTGCAAACAGCCAGCCTGGGGCTATATCTCCGCGCTGGATCTGAAAACCAACGAAGTGGTGTGGAAAAAACGTATCGGTACGCCGCAGGATAGCCTGCCGTTCCCGATGCCGGTTAAGCTCCCGTTCACAATGGGTATGCCGATGCTGGGCGGTCCAATTTCGACGGCCGGCAATGTGCTGTTTATCGGCGCGACCGCGGATAACTACCTGCGCGCGTACAATATGAGCAACGGTGAAAAATTATGGCAGGCACGTCTGCCGGCGGGCGGCCAGGCGACGCCGATGACCTATGAAGTGAATGGCAAGCAGTACGTTGTCATCTCTGCGGGCGGTCACGGTTCGTTTGGCACGAAGATGGGCGACTATATCGTCGCTTATGCTTTACCGGACGACGCGAAGTAAAAAACAGAAGGCCCGGTTTCCGGGCCTTCTCTCTATGGTACATCTCTCTCTTTTCTATCGAAGCAAGTCACACGCCCCGCCCTTAGACGGGAAGCGAATTCTACACCGTAAATCCCAGCATCATTCCCGTATCTTCATGCTCCAGCAGATGGCAGTGCGCCATATAGGCATGTTCTTTCGGCGCATCGTGATCAAATTTCACCAGTACTTCACTGACATCGCCTTCAACCCTGACGGTATCTTTCCAGCCGCTCCTGTGGGGTGCCGGCGCTTTACCGTTTTCGGACAAAATACGGAACTGAGTGCCGTGAATATGGAACGGATGCAGCATCATGTCGCCTTTGCCAGAAATCACCCACCGCTCATACTGCCCTTTCGCCGCCGCAAACAGGGGAACATTCATATCAAAGGCTTTACCGTTGATCCGATTCGCATTATGGAAATCAAACTCCTTATTACCGTGCTTCATCTGCGCCGTGCCGCCATGATTCATGCTTCCCATGTCACCGTGGTTCATATTGTTCATATTCCCCATCTCTCCGTGATTCATCATCATGCCATGGTCCATGCCGGACATGGCCTGGTCGCCATATTTTTGCATCAGCGCCTGCATGCCCATCATATCGAGCATCGGATCCATCGAGAGCTGCAAAGTACGCTGAGTCAGGCCCTGAAGCGAGGGCAGCGCTGGCATAGCGGCCAGCACATCCGGCAGCTTACCGGAAGCCTGGATAGTCAGCGGCTGCACGCGTAACACTGGCTGCGGCCGATCAAACGGAGCGATCGCCATCCCCATCTGGTTGACCGGGAGCGTAATTAAATCGAAGGGCTTCCCGTCAGTGGTATCCACCAGCACTTCGAAACGCTCGCCCATCAGCACCGGCAGCGCGTTAACTTTCACCGGCTCAGCCAGGAGACCACCATCGCTTGCCACGACGTACATGGGCCGCTTATCGCTGGTGGCGAAATTCAAAGAACGCGCATTACAGCCGTTCAGCAGACGTAAACGTAGCCAGCCGCGAGGCGCAGCGTGCTCCGGGTACAGCGCGCCGTTAGTGAGCAGCGTATCGCCAAACCAGCCCACGGCTGCGCTCATAATATCGAGCTGATAATCAATCTCTCCCGCTGAGGTGAATTTTTTATCCTGCACAATCACCGGGACATCATCAATTCCCCACTGCTTTGGCAGGAGCAGCTTTTCGCTTTCTGCATCAGAAATCAGCACCAGCCCTGCCAGCCCCATCGCGACCTGTCTGCCGGTTTTACCATGCTGATGGGGATGGAACCAGCAGGTCGCCGCCCGTTGCGTTGGGGTAAAGGTCACCGTGCGGGAGCCTCCGGCGGCAATCACGCCCTGGGGACCGCCGTCCACGGCGCCGGGAACCTCCAGACCGTGCCAGTGCACGGTGGTCTCCTCCGCCAGACGGTTATGAATGTCGATGGTCGCCTCCTCACCCTGCTTAAGCTGTAGGGCCGGTCCCAGCAGATTGCCGTTATAGCCCCAGGTGGTCGCCAGATGAGGGCCGAACTGCGTTTTTCCAGCCTGGATGATTAACGAGATGCGATTGCGCGCGTCGGCGATAAGCAGTTCGGGTACAGGCAAAGATGGGCGGCTGGCGGCAAAAACCGAGCGGCTCCATAGCGGCAATGCGCTGGCCACGCTGACCGCAGCGGTTAGTTTAAGAAACTCACGACGTTGCATTTTCACATCCTTTTTATTCTGCTGGTGAATAATTGAGCTTAAACCCTCCCCCAACAGGAAGGTCAAGCAGAAGAGTAAGAATAAAGCTCGGCGCACTGTAACGAAGTGTGCTAACTTTGTTTGTCCGTGATTCAATGGTAGAAAAAATGAAGACGCTTTTCAGAACAATAGTGCTTGGCAGCCTGCTGACTCTCTCCGCCAATAGCTATGCATTAAGCGAGTCCGAAGCGGAAGATATGGCTGATTTAACGGCAGTATTCGTCTTCCTGAAGAACGACTGCGGTTATCAAAATCTGCCTAACACGCAGATTCGCCGTGCCCTGGTCTTTTTTGCTCAGCAGAATCAATGGGATTTAAGCAATTACGACAGCTTCAATATGAAAGCGCTCGGCGAAGATAGCTACCGGGACCTTAGCGGAATCCAGATTCCCACCACTAAAAAATGCAAAGCGCTGGCCCGCGATTCGCTTAGCCTGCTCGCTTACGTGAAATAACCCCCCCTTCATTTCATAATACGGTAGCCGTGCGAATACGGCTATGGCGCCGCGTAATAATAGCAATTCAATTAACAACAGCACTTAATTTATATCTCAATTCATAGAATTCAATGATAATTCATTAAGCATTCAACATATTAATATATACCCTAAATAATTAGAGTTACTTGAAGGCGGCAAGGGGTAAGCGAGCGTAGCCAACGCATAAGCAGCGTGAAATATGACGGGTATAACTAATATTAAAAGTACGCCATCAAAAATCATAAACTCTATTATTGCATTCTTCTTTTTCGCACACTATTATCGCCCGATAACACCTCTTTTTATCAATGGAATGAAACCTTGAACAGATCCTTATTTACAAGCATAGCCCCTCTGGCCCTCATTTTATTAGCGGGTTGTAATTCAATACAACCCAGGCAATCCGCCGGATTAGTGAAACCCTTATCTGAGTCGACATTAAGCCAACAGCAAACCGAACAGCAGAGAATCGCCGATGAGCAAGCGCGTTTAGACACTTGCCGTAAAGCGCTGGAGTCGCTGAAAGAAGTGAACCCCAAACAGGCGGACAAACTCGGCAATGAGTTCACTGCCCTGCTTAGCGCGGCATCACAATATAATTCTGTGCGCAGTAAAGTGGCAGAACCGACAAAACAGGGGATCGATTCGATGTACCAGTTCAAATCAATCAAGCTGTGCGCTGATATTGAAAAGGAGCTGATCGATAGCCTTGTTAAACGTGGTGAAAATGTTCAGCCATGAACGGGAAAATAGCCAAAAACTTCAATCCGGTATCGCTGGCAGCAGTTTTTGTGCTGGCGCTATCGCCGGATGCCTATGCGGAAAAAGACGCCCTTATCAGCGTCACGGCGAGCTCAAATAGCGATGCCTCAGGCCCGGCATTTTTAAATTATGCGAAAGAGCATCAGGCGCAAAAAATCAGCGAGCCGGTAAAGCCCGTTGAGGAGAAAAGCAATAATACAAAAACAACGAATAAAAAAAACGTCCTGAATACCCATGAAGTTTCCCGTCAGGCTGCAATCATTGCTCAAAAAGATAAACTCATCCGCCAACTTCGGCAGCAGCTTGATGCGAAGCCGGCCACGGTGAACGCCGAAGCAGACAACCAAAAAGCGCTGAAAGATAAAATTCAGCTACTTGAGAAAAAGTTAGCGACTGCCGTAGCCGAAAAACAACAATTAATAGATAACGCGCTATCCGCCGCGGCTGAAATAAAACAGATCGAGGGCCAGCGTAATGCCACAGAAAATAAAACGCTGCAGCAGGAAAAAAGAGTGGCATTAGTAGAATCCGCGAAACAAAAAGTTGAGCTTCAGCTGGCTGAGGCAACCGCCGAAAAGCAATCCCTGCAGCAGAAGCTCGCGGCGCTGGAAACAGAAAAGCAAGATACGCTCTCAAAGCTGGCGGCGGCCGCAGCGGAGAAACAAGAGCTCACCGGTAAGTTCACGACAGAGGCGAAAGAGAGGCAAGCTCTCGCAACAAGGCTCGCTGCTGCAGAGGCAGCTCAGCAGGAAATGCTAACAAAACTCACCGCGGCTGACGCCGCACAGCGGGCGCTGCAAACGAAACTCGATGCGTCTCAAACCGAGCAGAAAGCAGCGATAGCGAAGCTCAACGCCAGTGAAGCGGAAAAAACAGATTTAACGACAAAGCTGGCGGCCGCGGCAGTAGAAAAACAGGCGCTCACGGCTAAACTGGACGCCGTTATCATCAGTACGCCGCAGACGTCCCTTCAGGCGGATGCTGGCCGTCAGCAGGCCGGTCAGGACAACGCCCTACAGCAGGCCAGCGCCGATGAAATTACCCGGCTAAAGGCCAGGCTTGCTGACGCCAAGGCGGAAAAGCCGCTGGCTATCGACTTTACAAAAGAGCCTCTGCGACAGGCTTACGCTATCGGTGTATCGATGGGCGAGGAGGTGCTGCAGCTCTTATCTACCCGGGCATCTCAGGGCGTAAAAACCAGTAAAGATACCGTTTTACAGGGGATTATGGATTCTTTTTCAGGGGATATCGCCCTTGATGAGAAAGCGCGCAATAAAGCCTTATTCGATGTGTCTAAAAAAGTCTTTCAGAACCTAAAGAAGCTCGAACAGCAAACCCTTAGCGAAGGAAAGAAATATCAACAAAACTTCGCGAAGCAAAAAGGGGTGGTATTGAAAGACGGCATTTACAGTCGCATAGATTATGCCGGCAAGAGCAAGATTCTCGACAGCGATATCGTTACCGTCACTATCAAGGAAACGCTTACCGATGGAACCGTCATTAACGATATGGAAGCGGAGGGGAAAGTCTGGTCCCAGCCACTGAAATCTTATCCTCCCATCTTCCTTGGGCCACTCAAGCGGCTGGGAAACCACGGAGCGATAACGGTCGTGATCCCTCCCAATCTCGCCTACGGCAGCGAAGGCAAACCGCCTAAAATTCCGCCGGGAGCGACCATGGTATATACCGTCAGAATCGTTGACGCCATTGCGGCAGAACCACAGGCTAAAAAACCCTGATCCTGGCGCCTCCCATCGGGGAGGCGCTTTCCCCTCTTTGTGAACGGGTAATGCCCCACGCTTCATTTGCTGAAATATCCACCGTGCATCATCTTCTATAGTTGGCTATGATGTTGCGCTCATTTTTGATGGGTGTAACAGGTGTTAACAAAGGAGGATCTGCCCGTGGCCGATAGCAATCTGTGGCATGAAACGCTGCACGACCATTTTGGTCAGTATTTCAGCGTTGATAACGTTCTGTATCATGAGAAAACCGATCATCAGGATTTAATCATTTTCGAAAACGCAGCCTTTGGCCGCGTGATGGCGCTGGACGGCGTGGTACAAACCACCGAACGTGATGAGTTTATCTACCATGAAATGATGACTCATGTTCCTCTGATGGCCCACGGCCAGGCGAAACATGTGTTAATTATCGGCGGCGGCGATGGCGCCATGCTGCGCGAAGTCTCCCGTCACCGCAGCGTCGAAACCATCACCATGGTAGAAATTGACGCTGGCGTGGTTTCATTCTGTCGCCAGTACCTCCCCAACCATAACGCGGGTGCGTACGACGACCCGCGCTTTACCCTGGTGATTGACGATGGCGTCAATTTTGTTAACCAGACGGCGCAAACGTTTGACGTCATTATCTCCGACTGCACCGATCCTATCGGTCCCGGCGAGAGCCTGTTTACTTCCGCCTTCTATGAAGGCTGCAAGCGCTGCCTCAACCCAGGCGGGATCTTCGTCGCTCAGAACGGCGTCAGCTTCCTGCAACAGGATGAGGCCGTCGATAGCCATCGCAAGCTCAGCCATTACTTTAGCGACGTAAGCTTCTATCAGGCGGCGATTCCCACCTACTACGGCGGCATCATGACCTTCGCATGGGCCACGGACAACGAAGCGCTGCGCCATCTTTCCAGTGAAATCATCCAGGCCCGTTTTCACAAGTCGAACCTGAAGTGCCGTTATTACAATCCGGCCATTCACGCGGCGGCATTTGCTTTACCGCAGTATTTACTGGATGCGCTATCCACCGTTAAGTAAGGAGGTGATCTAAATTGAAAAAATTGAAGCTGCACGGCTTTAACAATCTGACCAAAAGCCTGAGTTTTTGCATTTACGATATCTGCTACGCAAAAACGGCAGAGGAGCGCGATGGCTACATCGCCTATATTGACGAACTCTACAACGCCAACCGCCTGACGGAAATTTTGTCAGAGACCTGTTCGATTATCGGCGCCAATATTCTTAACATTGCGCGCCAGGATTATGAACCGCAGGGCGCCAGCGTGACGATCCTGGTCAGCGAAGAGCCTGTCGATCCGCAGCTTATCGATCAGACAGAACACCCGGGTCCGCTACCGGAAACCGTGGTGGCGCATCTCGATAAAAGCCATATCTGCGTTCACACCTATCCGGAAAGCCATCCTGAAGGCGGACTGTGCACCTTCCGCGCCGATATTGAAGTCTCAACCTGCGGGGTCATTTCACCGCTGAAGGCCCTGAACTATCTGATTCACCAGCTAGAATCCGATATCGTCACGATTGATTATCGCGTTCGCGGTTTTACCCGCGATGTGAACGGCATGAAGCACTTCATCGATCATGAAATTAACTCCATTCAGAACTTCATGTCCGAGGATATTAAGTCTTTGTATGACATGGTGGACGTGAACGTTTATCAGGAAAATATTTTCCATACCAAGATGTTGCTTAAGGAGTTCGACCTTAAGCACTATATGTTCCACACGAAGCCGGAAGATTTGAGCGAAGAGGAGCGTAAGGTGATTACCGACCTGCTCTGGAAAGAGATGCGCGAAATCTACTACGGACGCAATATCCCGAGCGTGTAACACCGTATCGGCTGGCGGTATCCTTAACGTTCAGGCTGTACCAGCGTAAGGGCAACGGACTGCGCTTTCAGCTCAGCCTGAACGGGAAGAGGCAACCCCCCATCGGTAATAATGTCAGTGAAGCGGCTCAGCGGAGCGACGTTGAACAGCGAGTGGGCGCCATATTTGCTGCTGTCGGCCAGTAAGATCTTACGCTGGGCGTTGGCAATGATCTCCTGCTTCAGCCCCGCCTTTTCTTCCGTCGGCGTCGTCACGCCCTTTTCCACGCTCCAGCTGTTACAGCTCATAAAAGCGATATCGGGATAGACGCTACGTAACATCTTACGACCAAACTCGCCGATACAGGACTGGCTGCTGTCATCAATGCGGCCACCGACGATGGTCACTTCTATCTGGCGGAATTCGGATAAAAACAGAGCGATATGCAGATCGACTGTGATCACCCTGAGCGGAAGATGGGTCAGGCATTTTGCCAGCTCCAGCATGGTGGTGCCGGCGTCCAGTACCACCGCGTCGCCCGCCTGCACCATCGAGGCGGCAAAACGCGCAATCGCCCGCTTTTCCGCAGGCGATCGTAGCTGCTTTTCATTGGTGGTAGGCTGAGAAGGCTCAAAGCGCCGCAGGGCAACACCGCCGTGGCTGCGGCTGATCACGCCCTGCTCATCCAGTTTGATCAGATCGCGTCGTATCGTTGCAGGCGATGCTTCTACCGCATCCACCAGCTGTTCCACGGTCACCAGCGTATGATTTTTCAAATACGCCACAATCTTATCCAGACGGTGTTGTCCTTTCATAACAGGAAATTACGCCAGTTTCATTGCCAATTTAATCGATACGGCCATGCTCTCAGATTTTGCTTTTCCCGTCCAGGCTATATCAAACGCGGTACCGTGATCGGCAGAGGTGCGGATGAACGGCAGACCCGCGGTGATATTCACCCCATCGTAGAAGCCAAGCAGTTTGAGCGGAATATGTCCCTGATCGTGGTACATCGCCACCACCATGTCATATTGCCCCTCGTATGCCTGTAGAAACACGGTGTCCGGCGGGCAAGGCCCATAAACATCGATTCCCTTCGCTTTCATGTTTTCAATGGCCGGCGACACAATGCGTATTTCTTCATCGCCAAACAGACCATTTTCGCCCGCATGGGGATTGACCCCGGCAACGGCAATGCGCGGCTGGGTGAAGCCGACGCGTTTCAGGAAGCGATCCGCGATGCCGATGACCGTCTCCACGCGCTGGCCATTAAGCGTATCGAGGAACTTACGCAACGCAATGTGGGTCGAGACATGAATGACCTTCAGCTTGTCGGTGTAGAGCACCATGGCGTAATCGCGGCTTTCAGTCAGCGTCGCCAGCAGCTCGGTATGACCAGGATAATTGTGCCCTGCCAGATGAAGCGCTTCTTTATTCAGCGGTGCGGTCGCGATGGCGTGTACGTCGCCTTTCATCGCCAGCGCCGTCGCCCGCTTCACGCAGCGGTAGGCCAGATCGCCCGCCTGGGCCTGCACTTTACCCGGCTCCAGCGCGTCCGGCTGGGCCAGCGGCTCGTCGATGACATGAATCACGCCTGGAGCAAATCGCGCCTCCGCGACCTCGGCGATCGCGCGAAAGGTGACGCCTTCCGCCAGCCCTTTGTCCTGCAGACGTTTCAGGGTTTTCAGACACCCGACCACCACCAGCGGCGCGCCGTTGAGCTCGTCTTCACAAAGCGCTTTGACAATAATTTCCGGACCGATGCCCGCCGGGTCGCCCATCGTAATCGCAATTGTTTTAGTTACCACTGTACATCTCCTCAATAAAATAAAGCGCATCACAAAGGGTGCTGTCTGAACCGAATCCGCCGGCTTTAGTGATAACCGGCAGATCGTCGATTTCACTGTTAACGAACGTCCCGCAGGGAATACAGGGCGCCACCTCACTCTGAATGCGATAGCCTTCCGCCCCGAGCGCGGCGGCGACCGCGGTGGCGATATCTCCTCCGGTCATGAACAGCCCGCCAATACGAGCCTGTTCGATAATGCGCAGCGTAATCATTCCGAGGCGTTCGCTAAGCATCTCACCGAGCTGCTGGCGGCTTACGCCAGCCTGAGCGCACAGGCCGTCGATCATCTGCCGATCGTCCGCACTCCGGCTGGTACGTAAAATGGTGTGCTGCTGGCGACTGAGCAGCGCACAGGCCTGTTCAACCGCCGCGGCCATTTCCTGCTCGTACTGCGCCGAGGCCAGCCGCGAGGCGTCAATATCCACGACGCTGGCGCGCGCCTGGCAGAGCGCTTTTTCAACCTGCCGCCGCGTGGCCTCGCTCATCGATCCGGCCACCACCAGTACCGGTAGCTCCTGCTTTTCCTGCATGAAGGTGCTGACTGGTAGCGCGTTCGCCAGCCCGGCAGCGCCCACCAACAGCGGCATCTCCTTTTGTTCACAAATAGCCTGGGCAATCAGCAACAGATCGCGATCTTCCACGGCATCCACCACCACCATGCACTCCCCCTCGGCTGAAAAAGCCGTCAACAGGGCGCTCAATTGCCCCCGACGAACGTCTTCGAGCGACACTTCATGAACCGGGATATCGCTTTGCAGGGCGATCAACGTCGCAATGCGTGAGGAGATAATGGGCGTTTTCGGATCGCTGGCGAATTCGGTTTCCAGCAGTGGCGTACCGTTGACCAGGCATAATCCGTCGCGGGTGGTGCGCCCGGCTGCGGGGATAGCCGCCGCAATTACGGCCAGCTTCCGGTTTGCAGCACGCATTGCCGCCGTCACTTCAGCCCCCACGTTGCCGCGGAAAGTAGAGTCGATTTTCTTGTAAACCAGCGGACGCGCATCACCATCGCACCACGGCGCTAACGCCTGCGCTACCGCTTTCCCGGCCTCAGCTGCAGGCATCGCGCGGCTTTCGGTGTTGATCACCAGCACATCAGCGCGACGCGAAGGTTTTTGATCCGGCGTTAGCATCACTTCCGTGCGCGCCCCCTTCTTTGCCAGCTGCACGCCGGTATCGTTAGAACCCGTAAAGTCGTCGGCGATAACGATCATTTTCATGCTTTTTTCTCCTCTGCAACCTGACGCGCTTGCTTCTTAGCCACCCATGAGGTGAGGACCGGCGTCAGAATCGCGGTGGTGATCACCGATGCGGCAATCAGCGGCGCGGCCGCGGCGGCAACCTCTGCCAGAGAGGGATCGGCCTGGGCAATCGCCAGCGGCGTCGCCACGGCGTTTCCGGCGGTACTGGACGCCGCCGCGCCGGCAATCCCGGTTCCGCCCACCAGACGGTCGGCACGAATGTTAAAGAAACCGCCGATAAAGGTCGTCAGCACGCCGAGCAGAATGCCCGCCAGACCGCCCTGTAGCAGCATTTCAAGGTTGATCCCTGCGCCCAGCGCAAAAGCGAAGAACGGAATCAACAGCGGGCCGCCTTTGGTCAGGAAGTCGCGCATGTTGGGATCGAGGTTACCCAGGATCATTCCCACCACCAGCGGCACCAGCACGGCGACCAGCGCCATAATGGGAATGTTGGCCATCCCCGCCGCGCCCAGCGCGATCATCGTAAAGAATGGCCCGTCATTCAGTGACAGGATGGAGATCGCTCCCACATCACGCTCGTTACCAAACTCGCCAACCAGCGCGGCGTAAAGCCCGCCATTCGAGTTACTCATCGCAGCGATGATCGCCACGCCGCTTAAGCCGAAGATCCCTTCAGCGCCAAAGAGCTGTTCCACGCCGAGGCCAATCGCAATGGCGATCAGGAGTTTGGTCAGCGTAATGGTACCGCCCTGCAACAGAGCCTGTGGCGCTGCCTTGACGCTAATTCCCGCTCCCATACAGAGCAGGAAGGCGCCAATCAGCGGCGCTGCGCCGTTTTTAAACAGCGCGGTGGTGAACCCGCCGATCTCAAGCGCTTGCGGGGCAAAGGTATTGATAATGGCGCCGATCACCAGTGGCACAACCATCATGCCGCCAGGTACACGTTCTATAGCCTTTTTGATGTTCATGGTCTTCCCGCCTGTTGTTATGCTGTGATTAAATAAAATCATAAAGATTATATTCAATCAAATAAACTTCACAAACGCGCCAGATCACAGTTTTAAAATGATTAATAAAAATCAAACCAGGCCGTTAAGGCCAAAAAAAAGCCGGACATAACTGTCCGGCCGTGGAAATGATTAACGTTGCTCAGGATTGACCTACAAATTTTCGATAGGCGTTGACGACCTGAAGAAAGTCTTCCACGCCGCATAGCGAGAGGCTTTCTTCGTCATAGTAGCTCATCCCCTCTTCTATCTCATCGCCGGAAAAATCCAGTTGGTTAGCGCGGATCATCACTTCTTCGCCGTCCAGCCATAGCGTGTATTCATGGCCGACGCGTTGCCAGGAACGTTCACTGCCTTTAACGGTGCGCGCGGCCTGCTCGACTTCGTCCAGCAGGGCAAGGTTATCTTTAACCTCTTCGTTGAACCAGTGGCCGATCGCCTCATGATCCATCGACATTCGCACCTTTACCACTCCGGTAATATCGCGCAGAAATTCGTAATCCATAGTCTTTTCCTCTGCAAGGGCAGTGCGTCACCGCTGCACTGTACCCATACAGTCATTATCGCAGCAGTGGAAGAGAAAAAAAGCGTGGTGGACGGAGGGACGGGAAATAAAAATGCCCGGTGACGCAAAGTTCACCGGGCATTGGCGGGATTATGTACAGCGCTGAGTTAGCGCATTACACCGCGGTCTGGAAAATAACCCCGTCGGCCTTCTCGGTGTACTGACCCAGCTGGTCGAAGTTCAGATAACGATAGGTATCCGCTGCGGTTTTATCCACCTGAGCAACATAGGTCTGATACTCTTCCGGCGTCGGCAGTTTACCGATAAGCGCGGCCACGGCCGCCAGCTCCGCAGAGGCCAGGAAGACGTTAGCGCCGGTACCTAAACGGTTCGGGAAGTTACGGGTTGAGGTAGAGACCACCGTCGCACCGTCGGCAACGCGCGCCTGGTTACCCATACACAGGGAACAGCCAGGGATTTCAATACGCGCACCGCTCTTACCAAACACGCTGTAGTAGCCCTCTTCAGTCAGCTGCGCGGCGTCCATACGGGTTGGCGGCGCCACCCACAGACGAGTCGGCAGCTGGCCTTTGTGGTTGTCCAGCAGCTTACCGGCCGCGCGGAAGTGGCCGATGTTGGTCATGCAGGAACCGATAAACACTTCATCGATCTTCTCGCCCTGCACGTCGGACAGCAAACGCGCATCGTCCGGATCGTTCGGCGCGCAGAGGATGGGCTCTTTGATATCGGCCAGATCGATATCGATCACCGCCGCATATTCCGCATCCGCGTCGCCTTCCAGCAGCTGCGGATCCGCCAGCCATTTTTCCATGCCCTGAACGCGACGCTCCAGCGTACGACGATCGCCGTAACCTTCGGCGATCATCCACTTCAGCAGGACGATGTTGGAGGTCAGATACTCAACGATCGGCTCTTTGTTCAGCTTAATGGTACAGCCCGCAGCGGAACGCTCGGCGGAGGCATCGGTCAGCTCAAACGCCTGCTCAACTTTCAGATCCGGCAGACCTTCAATTTCCAGAATGCGGCCGGAGAAGATGTTTTTCTTACCTTTCTTCTCCACGGTCAGCAGACCCTGTTTGATCGCATACAGCGGGATGGCGTGTACCAGATCGCGCAGGGTGATGCCCGGCTGCATTTTGCCTTTAAAACGTACCAGTACCGATTCCGGCATATCCAGCGGCATGACGCCAGTTGCGGCGGCAAACGCCACCAGGCCTGAGCCTGCCGGGAAGGAGATACCGATCGGGAAACGGGTATGCGAATCACCGCCGGTACCCACGGTATCAGGCAGCAGCATACGGTTCAGCCAGGAGTGGATAACGCCATCGCCCGGACGCAGCGATACGCCGCCGCGGTTCATGATGAAGTCCGGCAGCGTGTGGTGCGTGGTGACGTCCACCGGCTTCGGATAGGCGGCGGTATGGCAGAAGGACTGCATCACGAGGTCGGAAGAGAAGCCCAGGCACGCCAGGTCTTTCAGCTCATCACGGGTCATCGGGCCGGTGGTGTCCTGAGAGCCTACGGAAGTCATCTTCGGTTCGCAGTAAGCGCCCGGACGAACCCCGGCCACGCCGCAGGCGCGACCCACCATTTTCTGCGCCAGAGAGTATCCGCGGCTGCTTTCCGCCACGTCTTTCGCCTGACGGAACACATCGCTGTGCGGCAGGCCCAGCGCTTCACGCGCTTTGGTGGTCAGGCCACGGCCGATGATTAGCGGGATACGGCCGCCGGCGCGCACTTCGTCGATCAGCACGTCGGTTTTCAGCTCGAAGGTCGCCAGCAGTTCGCCGGTTTCGTGGTTACGGACTTCACCTTTGAACGGATAAACGTCGATCACGTCGCCCATGTTCAGGTTGTTTACGTCCACTTCAATCGGCAGCGCGCCGGCATCTTCCATGGTATTAAAGAAGATAGGCGCAATTTTGCCGCCGAGAACCAGACCGCCGCCGCGCTTGTTCGGCACGTTCGGAATATCGTCGCCCATAAACCACAGCACCGAGTTGGTGGCGGATTTACGCGATGAGCCGGTACCCACGACATCGCCGACGTACGCCAGCGGGAAACCTTTTTGCTGCAGTGCTTCAATTTGTTTAATCGGGCCAACGGCGCCGGGCTGATCCGGGTCGATGCCTTCGCGGGCGTTTTTCAGCATTGCCAGCGCGTGCAGCGGAATGTCCGGGCGGGACCAGGCGTCAGGGGCCGGAGACAGGTCATCGGTGTTGGTTTCGCCGGTGACTTTAAAAACGGTCACGGTGATTTTGTCAGCCAGTTGAGGACGGCTCAGGAACCACTCAGCGTCGGCCCAGGATTGCATAACCTGTTTGGCGTAGGCATTGCCCGCCTTGGCTTTCTCTTCTACATCGTAGAAGTTGTCGAACATCAGCAGGGTGTGGGACAGCGCTTTCGCGGCGATCGGCGCCAGTTTTGCGTCGTCCAGCGCGTCAATCAGGGGATGGATGTTGTAACCGCCCTGCATGGTGCCCAGCAGTTCGACAGCTTTTTCACGGGTAACCAGTGGAGAAGTCGCTTCGCCTTTGGCGATCGCGGCAAGGAATCCGGCTTTAACATAGGCGGCTTCGTCGACGCCCGGCGGTACGCGGTTAATTAACAGGTCTAACAAGAATTCTTCTTCACCCGCTGGCGGGTTTTTCAGCAGTTCTACCAGCGCGGCCATTTGGGTTGCATCTAAGGGTTTCGGTACAATCCCCTCGGCGGCACGCTCAGCTACGTGCTTACGGTATTCTTCTAGCACGACGGTTCTCCTCGCTCTCATTGTAAAATGCGGTAGGCGATTCTCTTCACGCTCCTGTGAGACAGCAGTTTGTAGGGTAAATGCCCGATACCGCGTCGGCAGCATAGCAGGATTTTGGCGGGGTGTTAATCTGTTTACAAAAAAGCAACATTAAAAATTAGCTGAATCGTTAAGGGCAGAATAATGCAGGTTTTCTGTCAATTTAGCGGTATATAAAATTAATTCTGTTACACATAATTGAGCAAAATCCCAACTAAAATCAAAAACGCAAATACGCGCTCTCTATACTCAGGCAATCCCCCGCTTTTCGACAATACTCTGTCAAAACGGGCCAATTATTGTGCCGGGAGTTCTCATGACACTGCCTTTCAAACCCCATCTGCTCGCGCTGCTCTGTAGCGCCGGGCTATTAGCCGCCGCGGGTACGCTCTACGTCAAAAGCCGGGAGCCGCAAACGGTTCCCGAGCCCCCCGCCGTTGCGCAAACGGCGCAGGCAACCGCCGCCGCCCAGCCGGTGACCACGACCTATACACCCGCGCAGATAGACCAGTGGGTCGCGCCAATCGCGCTCTATCCGGACAATCTGCTGTCGCAGGTGCTGATGGCTTCGACCTACCCGAGTAACGTTGTCCAGGCGGTAGAGTGGTCGCAGGATAACCCCACAATGAAGGGCGACGCGGCGGTGCAAGCGGTGGCAAATCAGCCCTGGGATCCCAGCGTAAAATCGCTGGTCGCCTTCCCTTCCCTGCTCGCGTTAATGGGAGAAAATGCGCCGTGGGTTGAAAACCTGGGTAACGCATTTCTCGCCCAGCCGCAGGACGTCATGGATTCGGTGCAGCGCTTACGCGCCATCGCCCAGCAGACCGGAACGTTAAAATCCACGCCGCAGCAGAAAGTCATCACCGCCACCCGCTCCGCGGCACCGGCACCGGCTCCGGCAACGTCCACGGCCACCGCTTCCCGCAGCAGCAGCGCCGTGACATCCTCCGCCCCGGCGCAGGTGATTAAAATCGAATCCACCAATCCAAATGTGGTGTACGTGCCGGCCTATAACCCTTCAGTTGTTTACGGCGCCTGGCCTGACACCGCCTATCCGCCGGTCTACCTGCCGCCGCCTCCGGGGGAGCAGTTTACCGACAGCTTCGTCAAGGGGTTTGGCTATAGCCTCGGCGTCGCCACAACCTACGCTCTGTTCAGCAGCATCGACTGGGATGATGACGATCATCACCACCATGACGATGACGATCACCATCACGATGATGATCATCACGGCGGCTACGCGCACAACGGCGATAACATCAACATCAACGTCAATAATTTCAACCATATTACCGGGCAGAACCTGCCGGGAAACCACGCCAGCTGGCAGCATAATCCGGCCTACCGCGGCAATATTCCCTATCCGAACAATACGATTGCGCAGCATTACCATCAGACCAATGTTCCCGGCGGGCTTAGCGCGACCCAACATCAGCCCGCCGATCGCAACGCGCAGCGTCAGGCGGCCATGACGCAGCTACAGCAGCGTACCGGGCCTGCGGATAACGCGCTTAATCACGCGCCTTCCCGCGATGCCCAGCGCCAGGCCGCGTCGCAGCAGCTCCATCAGGTGACCCAGCGCAATAACTATCGCGGCTATGACGCCACGCCGGCGGTAAAAAATAGCGCCGTACAACAGCAGCATCGGGAAGCGGTCAAAACGCAAATTCAGCATCCGACGGCGCAGCAGCAACAGCGCCGTGAACAGTTCCGGGCCGCAACGCCCGAACAACGTCAGCAGAAGCTGAATAATCTGCACGCCAACGCCCTGAGCGGTAACGATATCCGCTCTCCCTCCTGGCAGTCTCAGCAGGAGCGCGGCCTGCAGAGCCGCCATATCTCGGGTTTAAGCAGCGAGCAGCGCAGCGCGGCCAGAGAACATCTTTCCGAACACCGTGAACTGCGCCGCCGCTGAGGATAATCAGATGAAAAAATTTTTAAAAATGACGCTGCTGGCGCTGGCCATGACGCCCGCCATGGCGCTGGCTCAGCAGCAGTTTTCCTCTCCGGAACAGGCCGCAAGCGCGCTGGCTGCGGCAATCGGCAGGCATGATGAATCTGCCCTCAACGGGCTGCTCGGCGATAGCTGGCAGCAATTTTTACCGCCGGAGGGCATCGACCCTGACGCCGTCGCTCGCTTTCAGCGCGACTGGAAAGTCAGCCATCGTATCGTTCAGCAGCAGAATAGCGCCTGGCTGGAGGTGGGACAGGAAGCATGGCGGCTACCGATCCCCATCATTAAGGATAAGAGCGGCTGGCGTTTTGATATGGCCGCTGCTGAAGATGAGATCCTGACTCGCGCGATTGGCCGCAATGAGCTGTCAGCCATTCAGGCGATGCACGCTTACGTTGATGCCCAGCAGGATTTTTATCGGCTAAACCACACCTGGGCGCAGAGGATTATCAGCAGCGATGGCAAGAAAGACGGCCTCTACTGGCCTGCCGCTCCCGGCGAAGCGCCCAGCCCGCTTGGGCCCGCGTTTAGCCCCGCCGAACCGGGAGAAGGCTATCACGGCTACCGTTTTCGCATCATTCAAGATGGCGAGGGTCAGGGCTTCGCCCTGCTGGCGTGGCCTGTGGAATGGGGAAAAACCGGCATCATGAGCTTTATGGTCAACCAGAATGATGAGGTTTATCAGGCTAATTTAGGGGATGAGACGCAGAGCAAAGCGCGCGCCATTTCGCAGTTTTCGCCGGATTCAGCCTGGCAGGCCATCAATCAATAGAAAAAAAGCCCGGCGTGCGATAACGCCGCCGGGCCATATCTGTGTGCTGATTTAGCCCTGATGGGGCATCAGAGACGGGTCACCCGCAAAAGCCGGTTTAGTGCTGGTCAACGCCGCTTCATCAGAGCTGATGCTGCCGGAATTCGCCGCCCATACCCCTTCGCTGGTCTTTGTTATCTGCTGATGCTGCATATTCAAATCCTGGCCCATCGCCGCAATATGGGTGCTTTCGGTCCCGCCGCTGTTATCAGCCCAGGGAATAGCGGCATCGGCCGCGCAGGCCATACCCGAGACCAGCGTTGCTGCCAGCAGCGTCGTCGTTAAAACTTTTTTCATCACACACCTCACATATAGTTAACTACCTATAAGTTTACTGAGTAACTATTTTTCAAGTATTAATAAGATATGCAATTTTATTAACGGCGACACAGTTCTAAACATCACCGATAAAAAAAGCGGCTCACTGAGCCGCTTTTTGGATTTTGCCTGAAAGAAAAATTTACTTTTTCTTCGCTTTCGCGTTTGGCAGGTCGGTGATGCTGCCTTCGAAGACTTCTGCTGCCAGGCCAACGGACTCGTGCAGAGTCGGGTGAGCGTGGATGGTCAGCGCGATGTCTTCAGCGTCACAGCCCATTTCGATCGCCAGACCGATTTCACCCAGCAGCTCGCCGCCGTTGGTGCCGACAATCGCCCCGCCGATAACGCGGTGAGATTCTTTGTCGAAAATCAGTTTGGTCATACCGTCAGCGCAGTCGGAAGCGATGGCGCGGCCAGAAGCAGCCCACGGGAAGGTGGCGGTTTCGTAGCTGATGCCTTTCTCTTTCGCTTCTTTCTCAGTCAGACCAACCCACGCAACTTCCGGCTCGGTATAGGCGATGGACGGGATAACTTTCGGGTCGAAGTAGTGCTTCATGCCGGCGATAACTTCGGCAGCAACGTGGCCTTCGTGAACGCCTTTGTGCGCCAGCATCGGCTGACCGACGATATCGCCGATAGCGAAGATGTGCGGCACGTTGGTACGCAGCTGTTTATCAACGCGGATAAAGCCACGCTCGTCAACTTCAACGCCTGCTTTACCAGCATCGAGGTTTTTACCGTTCGGCACGCGGCCAATAGCTACCAGCACGGCGTCGTAACGCTGCGCTTCAGCCGGGGCTTTTTTGCCTTCCATGGAAACGTAGATACCGTCTTCTTTCGCTTCAACGGCGGTCACTTTGGTTTCCAGCATCAGGTTGAATTTCTTACTGATGCGCTTGGTGAAGACTTTCACCACGTCTTTATCGGCAGCCGGGATAACCTGGTCGAACATTTCAACCACGTCAATCTCTGAACCCAGCGCATGGTATACGGTACCCATTTCCAGACCGATGATACCGCCGCCCATAACCAGCAGGCGTTTTGGTACGGTTTTCAGCTCCAGCGCATCGGTGGAGTCCCATACGCGCGGATCTTCATGCGGAATGAACGGCAGTTCGATCGGACGGGAGCCCGCCGCGATGATAGCGTTGTCGAAGTTGATGACGGTTTTACCGTTTTCGCCTTCCACTTCCAGGGTGTTAGCGCCGGTAAATTTACCCAGACCGTTAACCACCTTCACTTTACGCCCTTTGGCCATGCCAGCCAGACCGCCGGTCAGCTGAGTGATGACTTTTTCTTTCCAGGTGCGAATCTTGTCAATGTCAGTTTTCGGTTCACCGAAAACGATGCCGTGTTCGGCCAGCGCTTTCGCTTCTTCGATAACTTTAGCAACGTGCAGCAGTGCTTTAGAAGGGATACAGCCGACGTTCAGGCAAACACCGCCGAGGGTGCTGTAACGTTCTACGATGACGGTTTCCAGACCTAAATCAGCGCAACGGAAGGCAGCAGAATAACCTGCGGGGCCTGCCCCAAGTACCACGACCTGAGTTTTGATTTCAGTACTCATCATGACCTCTGTTATTTGTATCCGGCGGGTCTGACGCTATTGTTTTTACGCCCATGTCCACCGGGACGTTCTATCCGCAAGCATTTTACAAAATTGTTAACAATTTTGAAACAACAAACGGCAAACGATTTTGTCCTTTATTGCTGGTAACTTCAAAACGCAGAAGAGATTACCAGAAAAAAGCCGGCCGTCAGGCCGGCTTTTTGCTTACATCACCAGGCGGCGAATGTCGCTCAGCATATTGTTGATGATGGTGATAAAGCGCGCACCATCAGCACCGTCGATCACGCGGTGGTCGAAGGACAGAGAGATCGGCATCATCAGACGCGGCACGAACTCTTTGCCATTCCATACCGGCTCCATCGCGGACTTGGACACGCCGAGGATAGCCACTTCCGGCGCGTTCACAATCGGTGCGAAGTGGGTGGTACCCAGGCCGCCGATGCTGGAGATAGTGAAGCAACCGCCCTGCATTTCGCCAGCGGTCAGCTTACCATCACGCGCTTTCTTGGAAATCACGGTCAGTTCACGAGACAGCTCGGTAATGCTCTTCTTGTTCACGTCTTTGAAGACCGGAACAACCAGACCATTCGGGGTATCAACCGCCACACCGATATTGATGTATTTCTTCAGCGTCAGACGCTGTGCATCTTCAGATAGGGAGCTGTTGAAGCGCGGCATCTGCTCAAGCGCCGCGGCAACGGCTTTCATGATGAAGACCACCGGAGTGAATTTCACGTCCAGCTTACGCTTCTCAGCTTCGGCGTTCTGCTGTTTACGGAACGCTTCCAGATCGGTGATATCGGTTTTGTCGAAGTGCGTAACGTGCGGGATCATCACCCAGTTACGGCTCAGGTTAGCACCAGAGATCTTCTGGATACGGCCCAGTTCAACTTCTTCCACTTCACCAAACTTGCTGAAGTCCACTTTCGGCCACGGCAGCATGCCCGGGATACCGCCACCGGTAGCAGCAGGCGCGGCTTCAGCGCGTTTAACCGCTTCTTTCACGTAGGCCTGAACGTCTTCGCGCAGGATACGGCCTTTACGACCAGTTCCTTTCACTTTCGCCAGGTTTACACCGAACTCGCGCGCCAGGCGACGAATCAGCGGGGTGGCGTGAACGTAAGCGTCGTTTTCAGCGAACTCAGATTTGCCTTCTGCTTTTGCAGCAGGTGCAGCTGGTTTAGCAGCCTGAGCCGGTGCAGCAGCTGGTGCTGGAGCAGCCGCGGCAGCCGGAGCTGGGGCAGGCGCTGCGCCTTCCACTTCGAAGACCATAATCAGGGAGCCGGTGGACACTTTGTCACCGGTGCTGATTTTGATCTCTTTCACGGTACCCGCGAACGGCGCCGGCACTTCCATGGAAGCTTTGTCGCCTTCAACGGTGATCAGTGACTGTTCAGCGGCAATTTTATCGCCCACTTTCACCATCACTTCAGTCACTTCAACTTCATCGCCGCCGATATCCGGCACGTGAACTTCTTTAGAACCTGAAGCTGCCGGTGCAGCAGCAGCCGGAGCGGCTTCCGCTTTCGCCGGCGCCGCGGCAGGCGCTGCGCCCGCCACTTCGAAGATCATGATCAGGGAACCCGTGGACACTTTGTCGCCGGTGTTAATCTTGATCTCTTTCACGGTACCGGCGAACGGCGCCGGCACTTCCATAGAGGCTTTATCGCCTTCTACGGTGATCAGGGATTGTTCAGCGGCGATGGTGTCGCCCACTTTTACCATGATTTCCGTGACTTCAACTTCATCACCGCCGATATCCGGTACATGAACTTCTTTCGCGCTGGCGGCTGCCGGTGCTGCGGCGGCCGGAGCGGCTTCTTTCTTCTCTTCCTGCGCAGGTGCAGCGGCTGCTGCACCATCGGCGGAATCGAAAATCATGATCAGTTTACCGGTCTCGGTTTTATCGCCGACGGAGACTTTGATCTCTTTAACGACGCCAGCCTGCGGAGACGGGACTTCCATAGAGGCTTTGTCGCCTTCTACGGTGATCAGCGACTGTTCAGCTTCAACTTTGTCGCCCACTTTGACCAGAATCTCGGTGATTTCAACTTCATCAGCCCCGATGTCCGGTACTTTGATTTCGATAGCCATTATTCTTTTACCTCTTACGCCAGACGCGGGTTAACTTTATCTGCATCGATGTTGAATTTAGTGATGGCTTCCGCAACCACTTTCTTATCGATTTCGCCACGTTTAGCTAGTTCGCCCAGCGCTGCTACCACCACGTAGGAAGCGTCAACTTCGAAGTGGTGACGCAGGTTTTCACGGCTGTCAGAGCGACCGAAGCCGTCGGTACCCAGTACGCGGTAATCATCGGCCGGTACGTAAGTACGAACCTGCTCAGCGAACAGTTTCATATAGTCAGTAGATGCGACTGCCGGAGCGTCGTTCATCACCTGAGCGATGTACGGAACGCGCGGCGTTTCCAGCGGATGCAGCATGTTCCAGCGTTCACAATCCTGGCCATCGCGCGCCAGTTCGGTGAAGGAGGTGACGCTATAAACGTCAGAGCCTACGCCGTAGTCTTTGGCCAGGATCTGCGCTGCTTCACGGACGTGACGCAGGATAGAACCGGAGCCCAGCAGCTGAACTTTACCTTTGCTACCTTCAACGGTTTCGAGTTTGTAGATACCTTTACGGATACCTTCCTCGGCGCCTGCTGGCATTGCCGGCATGTGGTAGTTTTCGTTCAGCGTGGTGATGTAGTAGTAAACGTTCTCTTGTTTCTCACCGTACATACGCTCCAGACCATCGTGCATGATGACCGCAACTTCGTACGCGTAAGACGGATCGTAAGAGATACAGTTCGGGATAGTCAGAGACTGAATGTGGCTGTGGCCATCTTCGTGCTGCAGACCTTCGCCGTTCAGCGTGGTACGACCGGAAGTCCCGCCGATCAGGAAGCCGCGAGCCTGCTGGTCGCCGGCCTGCCAGCAAAGGTCACCGATACGCTGGAACCCGAACATGGAGTAGTAGATGTAGAACGGGATCATCGGCAGGTTGTTGGTGCTGTAGGAGGTCGCAGCAGCCAGCCAGGATGCACCGGCACCCAGTTCGTTGATACCTTCCTGCAGAATCTGGCCTTTCTCGTCTTCTTTGTAGTAAGCAACCTGCTCACGGTCCTGCGGAGTGTACTGCTGACCGTTCGGGCTGTAGATACCAATCTGACGGAACAGGCCTTCCATACCAAAGGTACGCGCTTCATCGGCGATGATCGGCACGAGGCGGTCTTTGATGGATTTGTTCTTCAGCATCACGTTCAGGGCACGAACGAACGCGATAGTGGTAGAGATCTCTTTATTCTGCTCTTCCAGCAGCGGCCCGAAATCTTCCAGGGTCGGCAGCTCCAGCTTCTCATCGAAGTTTGGCTGACGGCTCGGCAGATAGCCGTGCAGTTTCTGACGCTGGGCGTGCAGATAGGTGTGCTCTTCAGAACCTTCCGGGAAGGTCACGTACGGCAGTTTTTCGATATCAGCATCGGCAACCGGCACGTTGAAACGATCGCGGACGTAGCGAACGCCGTCCATGTTCATTTTCTTAACCTGGTGAGCGATGTTTTTACCTTCAGCGGTGTCACCCATGCCGTAACCTTTAATGGTATGGGCGAGGATTACGGTGGCTTTGCCTTTGGTTTCCTGTGCTTTTTTCAGCGCAGCGTAGACTTTCTTCGGATCGTGACCGCCGCGGTTCAGGGCCCAGATCTGCTCGTCAGTCCAGTCGGCAACCAGCGCTGCGGTTTCCGGATATTTACCGAAGAAGTGCTCACGCACGTAAGCGCCGTCTTTGGATTTGAAGGTCTGGTAGTCACCGTCAACGGTCTCTTCCATCAGCTGGATCAGTTTACCGCTGGTATCTTTACGCAGCAGCTCATCCCAGCGTCCGCCCCAGATAACCTTGATAACGTTCCAGCCAGCACCGCCAAAGATGCCTTCCAGTTCGTTAATGATCTTGCCATTACCGGTAACCGGGCCGTCAAGGCGCTGCAGGTTACAGTTGATAACGAAGACCAGGTTGTCCAGCTTCTCACGGGTCGCGATGGTGATCGCGCCTTTGGATTCCGGCTCGTCCATCTCGCCGTCGCCGAGGAAAGCGTAAACGGTTTGTTTGGAAGTGTCTTTCAGGCCGCGGTGTTCCAGATACTTCAGGAACTTAGCCTGATAAATCGCACCGATTGGACCCAGCCCCATAGAGACGGTCGGGAACTGCCAGAATTCCGGCATCAGTTTCGGGTGCGGATAAGAGGACAGACCTTTACCGTGAACTTCCTGACGGAAGTTGTTCATCTGCTCTTCAGTCAGACGACCTTCCAGGAAAGCACGCGCGTAGACGCCCGGAGAGATGTGGCCCTGGAAGTAAACCAGGTCGCCGCCGTCCTGCTCGTTGCGTGCGCGGAAGAAGTGGTTAAAGCACACTTCATAGAAGGTTGCGGAAGACTGGAAGGAAGCCATGTGGCCGCCCAGTTCGAGATCTTTTTTCGATGCGCGCAGAACGGTCATAATCGCGTTCCAGCGGATCGCAGAACGGATACGACGTTCCAGATCCAGATTACCCGGGTATTCCGGCTCATCTTCAACGGCAATAGTGTTCACGTAACCGCCGGTCGATGCGCCAGCAGCCACTTTCACCCCGCCTTTGCGGGCTTCAGAAAGGAGTTGGTCAATAAGATACTGAGCGCGCTCAACACCTTCTTCACGGATGACCGATTCGATCGCCTGTAGCCAGTCGCGAGTTTCGATCGGATCCACGTCATTTGGTAAACGTTCTGACATGGGGGGTATTCCTTATCTATCTAATCGTTGATTAATCTGGAACCTGTCCCATTGAATTCTCGTCAGAGAATGCAATAAGACAGGTTCTGCGTTTAGTTGCCGCGCTCTAAAAATGGCGCTTAAGAACCGGAGTTCTCATCTTTTCGTTGCTGTAAACGACGCAGTGAGCGTTCACGACGGCTCTGCTCACGGCTACGATCCAGCAAAATTTCCTCAATGAACGCCAGGTGACGATGCGACGCTTCACGCGCCTGCTCCGGTTCCCCGGCGATTATCGCCTCAAAAATGCGAGTACGATGATTGCTGACCTGCGGGAGCATCTCCCGACGGGCGTACAACAATTCAAAATTCTGGCGAACGTTCTGGGCCAGCATCGGCTCCATACAGCGTAGTAGATGGAGCAGCACCACATTGTGCGCCGCTTCGGTGACGGCGATTTGATACTGGACGACGGCATCGGATTCGGCGTCGAGATCGCCGGACTGCTGAGCCCGCTCAATGGCCTGATGCAGCTCGCGAATGCGTTCGCGGTCTTCATCATTGCTGCGCAGCGCCGCGTAATAAGCCGCGATGCCTTCAAGCGCGTGACGGGTTTCCAGCAGATCAAATTGGGATTCAGGGTGGTCGGACAGTAGCTCTACCAGCGGGTCGCTGAAGCTCTGCCACAGGCGGCTTTGTACAAACGTTCCGCCCCCCTGGCGACGAAGCAACAAGCCCTTAGCTTCGAGGCGTTGAATAGCCTCACGGAGCGAGGGACGGGAAACGTCGAACTGTTTTGCCAGTTCACGTTCTGGCGGGAGTTTTTCACCGGGGCGCAACGTCCCCTCAAGGATTAAAAACTCCAGCTGCTGCTCTATCACATCGGATAGTTTTGGTTGGCGGATCTTGCTGTAGGCCATATTCCCTGTCTCTGCCATTAGCCCGGAGTCAATTGGTCTTACCAATTCATAGTTCGTATCGCTAAAGTAACAAAGTATTCACCTTCTGTCCATACAGGTTTTGATTGAAATCATTAAACCCGGCACGTTTTAACAACCTTACAGAAATAACATTTCAAAAATGTAACCTTGCACAAATGTTGTGTTTACTCACAAAGAGGTAGTGTTAACGTAATAGAAACGAAAAATTACGCTATCTGAACCGATTCAACGCCTTATGAAGTGAATATAAATTCAATAAATTTGCATGGATGACAAATAATGGGTAGGCACTGGCGCATGGGGGTGGGATTTACAAATGGCGTCTTTTTGCTCGCTTCGTCATCATCCCTTCATAAAGCAGGTGCATTCAGCGGCGCTTATCACTATTCTCCATGATACGAAAGGCCTTTTCATGAATTCCCTCTCCGCCTTGCGTAAAGAAATAAGTACATCTACGGAATTTGATAATTACACAAACACAACAATATGTGCGCTACATCACTCGGGGCAAAACGGGCCGCAGGCTCAGTGAAATTTCGCTGACTATGCTATCAGGCAGGGATGGACAGCGAAGAAGTCACCTGATGGATGACGCGGACAAACATAATAACCATAACCACACACGAGGTTTCATGATGGAAGGTCAACAGCATGGCGATCGGCTAAAGCGCGGCCTTAAAAACCGCCATATTCAGCTTATTGCGCTGGGAGGCGCTATCGGTACCGGTTTGTTTCTGGGTAGCGCATCCGTCATCCAAAACGCGGGTCCCGGTATTATTCTGGGCTACGCAATTGCCGGTTTTATTGCTTTCCTGATTATGCGTCAGCTGGGCGAGATGGTCGTCGAAGAGCCGGTAGCCGGCTCATTTAGTCATTTTGCCTACAAATACTGGGGCGGCTTTGCAGGCTTCGCTTCCGGCTGGAACTACTGGGTGCTTTACGTGCTGGTCGCGATGGCCGAGCTGACCGCGGTCGGGAAATACGTCCAGTTCTGGTGGCCGGAAATTCCTACCTGGGTTTCTGCGGCCGTTTTCTTTATCGCTATCAACGCCATCAACCTGACGAACGTCAAGGTGTTCGGCGAGATGGAGTTCTGGTTCGCGATCATCAAAGTCGTCGCCGTCGTGGCGATGATCCTGTTCGGCGGCTGGCTGCTGTTCAGCGGCAACGGCGGCCCGCAGGCCACCGTACGCAACCTGTGGGAGCAGGGCGGTTTCCTGCCGCACGGCTTCACCGGGCTGGTAATGATGATGGCGATTATTATGTTCTCTTTCGGCGGGCTGGAGCTGGTCGGTATTACCGCAGCCGAAGCGGATAACCCGGAGCAGAGCATTCCGAAGGCCACCAACCAGGTCATCTACCGCATCCTGATTTTCTATGTGGGCTCGCTGGCCGTTCTGCTTTCGCTGCTGCCGTGGAGCCGCGTAACCGCCGATACCAGCCCGTTCGTCCTGATTTTCCACGAACTGGGCGATACCTTCGTCGCGAATGCGCTGAATATTGTGGTATTAACCGCGGCGCTCTCCGTTTACAACAGCTGCGTATACTGCAACAGTCGGATGCTGTTCGGTCTGGCCCAGCAGGGTAACGCGCCAAAAGCGCTGATGAGCGTCGATAAACGCGGCGTGCCGGTTAACACCATCCTCGTCTCCGCGGTGGTCACCGCGCTGTGCGTACTGATTAACTACTTCGCGCCGGAATCCGCGTTTGGTCTGCTGATGGCGCTGGTGGTTTCAGCCCTGGTGATCAACTGGGCGATGATTAGCCTGGCGCACATGAAGTTCCGTCGCGCTAAGCAGCAGCAGGGCGTGGTCACCCGCTTCCCGGCGCTGCTTTATCCGCTGGGCAACTGGATCTGCCTGCTGTTTATGGCGGGAGTGCTGGTGATCATGCTGATGACCCCTGGCATGGCGATTTCCGTCTACCTTATCCCGGTATGGATTGCCGTTCTCGGCGTCGGCTACCTGTTTAAACAGAAAACCGCCAGCGCCATTAAAGCATAATCCTGTATCTCCACAAGCTGTGTCCGCCCGCCGCTGGGCGGACACGGCGCATTGTTATCTGCTTCACACTTTCCCCCTGATAACCGATTTATCCATATCGTTAACCCTATCCTGCAACGCATTAGTCCATTACCCGGCTAATAATTCTCTCCATACCGCCACGGGGAGATCGCTGCGATGAATGGCAATAAGCTTTCAGTTAAAGAAAAAATAGGCTACGGGATGGGTGATGCCGGATGCAATATCATATTCGGCGCCATCATGTTGTTTGTTAACTATTTTTATACGGATATTTTTGGTCTCGCGCCGGCGCTGGTGGGCGTTTTGCTGCTTTCCGTACGCGTTATTGATGCCGTCACCGATCCGATCATGGGGGCGATGGCCGACCGTACCCGCAGTAAATACGGGCGCTTTCGCCCATGGCTACTGTGGATTGCCTTCCCGTACGCGCTGTTCAGCGTGCTGATGTTTACCACCCCGGAGTGGTCGTACAATAGCAAGGTTATCTATGCTTTCGTCACCTACTTCCTGCTCTCGCTGACCTACACCGCGATCAACATCCCCTACTGCTCCTTGGGTAGCGTGATTACGAATGACCCGAAGGAACGCGTGGCCTGCCAGTCCTATCGCTTCGTGATGGTCGGTATCGCCACGCTCCTGCTCTCCCTGACGCTGCTGCCGATGGCGGACTGGTTCGGCGGTGAGGATAAAGCCAAAGGCTATCAGATGGCGATGACCGTGCTGGCGATTATCGGTATGTGCATGTTCCTGTTCTGCTTTGCCACCGTTCGTGAGCGCGTAAAACCCGCCGTCCAGACCAACGACGAGCTGAAAAAAGATCTGAAAGACGTCTGGAAAAACGACCAGTGGGTTCGCATCCTGCTGCTAACGCTGTGCAACGTTTGTCCGGGCTTTATTCGCATGGCCGCCACCATGTACTACGTCACCTGGGTGATGCAGCAAAGCACCCACTTCGCCACGCTGTTTATCAGCCTCGGGGTAGTCGGAATGATGATCGGCAGTATGCTGGCTAAAGTACTGACCGACCGCTGGTGCAAACTGCAGGTGTTTTTCTGGACCAACATCGTGCTGGCGATTTTCTCCTGCGCCTTCTACTTCTTCGACCCGCACGCCACCATGATGATTATGGTGCTCTACTTCCTGCTGAACATTCTGCATCAGATCCCCTCGCCGCTGCACTGGTCGCTGATGGCCGACGTGGATGACTACGGCGAATGGAAGACCGGCAAACGCATCACCGGCATCAGCTTCTCAGGCAACCTGTTCTTCCTGAAGGTCGGTCTGGCCATCGCCGGCGCGATGGTTGGCTTCCTGCTCTCCTGGTACGGTTACGATGCCGGTGCGAAGCAGCAAAGCGCCTCCGCGATTAACGGTATCGTATTGTTATTCAGCGTTATCCCCGGCATCGGCTATCTGATTACCGCGGGGGTGGTGCGTATGCTGAAGGTAAACCGCGAATTTATGCGGCTAATTCAGTCCGACCTCGAGAAACGCCGGGTCAACTACAGCGAGCTCAACGACTATCAGGAACTGAAAACCGGCGAACAGGTAAGGAAAGCGTAATGAAAAACTGGCCGAATCCATTTATTGAACAACGCGCGGACCCTTATATTCTGCGCCATCAGGAGAGCTACTACTTTATTGCCTCGGTGCCGGAGTATGACCGTCTGGAAATCCGTCGCTCTGCAACCCTTGAAGGCTTGCGCCACGCGCAGCCGGTGGTCGTCTGGCGTAAGCCGGACAGCGGCCCGCTGAGCCAGCTCATATGGGCCCCGGAGCTGCATGAGATTGACGGCAAATGGTATATCTACTTTGCCGCCAGCCACACCCACGATCTGGATGCGCAGGGCATGTTCCAGCACCGCATGTTCGCGCTCGAATGCGCTGACAGCGACCCGTTAACCGGTAAATGGCAGGAAAAAGGCCAGATTAAAACGCCGCTTGATACCTTTGCGCTGGATGCCACCACCTTCCGCCATCAGGGTAAACGGTGGTACCTGTGGGCGCAAAAAGATCCGGAAATTAAGGGCAATACCAACCTCTATCTGGCTGAACTGGCAAATCCGTGGACGCTAAAAGGTCAGCCGGTCAGGCTGAGTCAACCCGAGTTTGACTGGGAGTGCCGGGGTTTTCTGGTGAATGAAGGCCCGGCGGTCTTGTTCCACGGCGACAAGCTGTTCGTCAGCTACTCCGCCAGCGCCACCGACGAAAACTACTGCATGGGATTATTGTGGATAGACGTTAACGCCGACCCGCTGCGGCCGGAAAACTGGCATAAAGCGCCGCAGCCGGTGTTTCGTACCAGCTATGAGAATCGTCAGTATGGGCCCGGACACAATAGCTTTACGCAAACGCCGGAGGGAGAAGATGTGCTGGTGTACCACGCGCGCAACTACACCGAAATCGAAGGCGACCCGCTGTACGATCCGAATCGCCATACCCGCCTGAAGCTTGTCCGCTGGGACGAAAACGGGATGCCTGATTTTGGCATCCCGGCAGCAGATACGGATTAAAAGCGGAACCTGCCCCCAGCGGGCAGGTGCTTAAATCAGCGTACCGTAAATCGTCAGCAGCGCCATAATCACCACCACCACCAGCGATGTTTTTTTCGCCATGGAGACCGCCGCCTTCGGCGTCGCCACTTTATCCACGTGCGGCTCGCGCGCCAGCGAATACTGCGCCAGGCGCGTCAGCACCTGATACTGCGAAGAGTGGCGGTCGCCAAGCGAGGCAAACCACGCAGGCAAAGCCTTTTCCCCGTGCCCAACCAGCGCGTACACCACGCCGACCAGACGTACCGGAACCCAGTCGACAACGTGCAGAATGCCGTCAATACCCGACTGTAAGCGATGACGCGGCGTCTGATAACGCGCCAGCCAGGTCTGCCAGGCCCGCAGCGTACAGTAGGCAATCAGGGTTAACGGTCCCCACGGCCCGCCGACAACGAACCAGAACAGCGGAGCGAGATAGTAGCGGTAGTTAATCCACAGCAGCGCGTTTTGCAGCTCGCTCAGATATTCACGCTGGTCGCAGCCGGGCGGCACGCCGTGGATCAGGGTGAGCTCGCTGGCCATGGCGTCGCAGGCGCGGCTATCATCGCGCGCCGCCGCCTTCAGGTAGGCGTGATAGTGCAGACGGACTTTGCCCGCGCCGATGCACAGCAGGCCCAGCAGGATCCAGAACACCAGCAGAGGAATGTTAAACAGCTGCCCCTGCAGCAGGCGCTGAATAATAAACACGACCGCCGCCGCCGCGACCGTCATCAGTAGGGTAGTGAGCAGGGAATAATGCTTTACCCGGCGAAACAGCACTTCCAGCCGGTGATCGAGCTGCCAGTGCTCGCCCAGCTTAAACAAACGCTCGGCAATGAGGACTAACAGCGTAGTGAACAACGTCATGGCATCTCCTTATTCTGACGACGGGGTTAACAGACCGCGAAATTTGACCCAGTCAAAAGCCGGGCCGGGATCCGTTTTACGCACTGGCGCAATATCGCTATGGCCGGTGATATTGTCAGCTATCGCCGGATAGCGCGAGATAAGCTGACGGGTAACGGCAACCAGCTGCTGATACTGCGCGTCGGTATAAGCCAGCTCGTCGGTCCCTTCCAGCTCAATGCCTATCGAAAAATCATTACAGCGCTCGCGCCCGTGATAGCTGGAAACCCCCGCGTGCCAGGCGCGCTGGTCGAAAGGCACATACTGCACGATTTCACCATCGCGGCGAATCAGACAGTGTGCCGAAACGCGAAGATGCGCGATTTCAGCAAAGAAAGGATGGGCATGGGGATCGAGCGTACCGCTGAACAGGGCATCAATCCATGGCCCGCCAAATTCGCCGGGCGGCAGGCTTATATTATGCACCACCAGCAAAGAGGGGGTTTCATTATCCGGGCGGCTATCGTGGTGCGGCGAAGGAACCCGACGCGCCTCTTCCAGCCATCCCCCGTTCAACTGCATGTTGAGTCTCCTTTTACTAGCTTATGCATTCGCGGCACCGTGACCAAACAATCCCCGGCATCATACCCACGCTCGCTCGGTTGGCTAACGCCAAAACTTCACGCTGGCGCCGCCGACGAAAGGACGCGGATGTGGTACAGAAACGTCGTTCAGGTTAGCATGTTTCCCACTTCTGAATCTTATCTATCTGGAGCTTTATCATGACGCCTCGTCGCTACAATCCCGACCGCCGCCGTGACGCGCTGCTGGAGCGTATTAATCTTGATATTACCGATGCCGTCTCTCAATCCCTGCGGGAAGATTTAGGCGGTGAAGTGGATGCGAACAACGATATTAGCGCGCAATTATTGCCGCAGGATGCGCGCTCGCATGCCGTCGTCATCACCCGTGAAGACGGCGTGTTTTGCGGTAAACGTTGGGTAGAAGAAGTCTTTATTCAGCTTGCGGGCGACGACGTTAACTTCACCTGGCACGTTGCCGATGGCGACGCGGTAAAAGCCAATCAGCCGCTATTCGAGCTGGAAGGCCCTTCGCGGATCCTGCTCACCGGCGAACGTACCGCACTCAATTTCGTGCAGACGCTCTCCGGGGTGGCCAGCGAAGTCCGCCGCTATGTCGACCTGCTGGCAGGCACCAAAACTCAACTGCTCGATACGCGCAAAACGCTGCCGGGCCTGCGCACGGCGCTGAAATATGCGGTCCTGTGCGGCGGCGGGGCCAATCATCGCCTGGGCCTCTCCGATGCCTTTCTGATTAAAGAGAACCATATTATCGCTTCCGGCTCGGTACGGCAGGCGGTTGAAAAAGCGTTCTGGCTGCACCCGGATGTGCCGGTTGAGGTGGAAGTCGAAACCCTTGAAGAGCTGGATGAAGCGCTGAAAGCCGGCGCTGACATCATTATGCTCGACAACTTCACTACCGACCTGATGCGCGAAGCGGTCAAACACACCAACGGCCAGGCGGCGCTGGAAGTCTCCGGCAACGTCACATTCGAGACTATTCGTGAATTTGCTGAAACCGGCGTCGATTACATCTCCGTTGGCGCGTTGACCAAGCACGTCCGCGCTCTCGATCTCTCTATGCGCTTCCGCTAATTCCCCTGCCCCGGTTCGTCGTTGATGCCGGGGCGCACTTTTGCGAGCCGGCTCGCACGCCAATAATCCCTCAATGCAACCCGCAAAAAAAGCCTGGAAGCGTGCTTCTCCAGGCGCGATCTGCCGCTCGTATCGCTAAACAAACCCCGGCAAAGTGCTCCCGAAGATAACAAGGAGCAACTTATGGACAAACAACGCGGCTTTACCCTCATCGAACTTATGGTGGTCATTGGGATCATCGCCATTCTCAGCGCAATCGGCATTCCGGCTTATCAGAACTATCTGCGAAAAGCGGCGCTTACCGATATGCTGCAAACCTTCGTCCCGTTCCGCACCGCCATTGAGCTGTGCGCGCTGGAGCACGGCGGATTAACCACCTGCGATGGCGGCAGCAACGGTATTCCCTCGCCCGCCACAACCCGCTACGTCTCGGCTATGACCGTCGCCACAGGCGTTGTCACGCTCACCGGGCAGGAAAGCCTTAATGGCTTAAGCGTCACGCTGACGCCGACCTGGGATAACGCTAACGGCATCACCGGCTGGCAGCGAGTGTGCAACATTACCGGCGATAGCGCACTCAAGCAGGCCTGTGAAGACGTGTTCCGTTTTAACTGAGGGCGCGGCAATGAAAACTGAACAATTGATACCTCTTTGCCAGCGCTATCAGGCCTTACTGCTCGATAGTAATGAACACACCATCGCTATCGCCGTGGTTGACGCCCCCGCCCCGGAGCTGCTGGAAGCGTTACGTTTCGCGACGCAGAAAAGGATTGATATCGAGTGCTGGAGCCAGGACCAGATGGACAAGCGGCTGCAGACGCCGGGAATATCAACCCTCACCCCGCCTGTTGAAGCCTCGGCCAGCATCGTTGAACAGGTAAATAGCCTTCTGGAACAGGCCCTGCGCCAGCGCGCATCGGATATTCATATTGAACCCGGTGACGATCGCCTGAGAATTCGCCTGAGGGTAGATGGCGTACTCCATTCTCTTGCGCCGCTTGCGCCGGAACTCGCCGCCCCCATCACCGCCCGACTTAAAGTGCTCAGCAATCTGGATATCGCTGAACACCGGGTACCGCAGGACGGCCAGTTTACCCTCACGCTCGCAGACCGCCCGATCTCGTTTCGGATCGCCACGCTTCCCTGCCGCGGCGGGGAAAAAATCGTCCTTCGCTTATTACACCAGGTCGAACAAGCGCTGGACCTCGAAGCGCTGGGGCTATCGTCTCAGCAGCTTGCCGCCTTTCGCTCGGCGCTTAACCAACCTCAGGGGCTGATGCTGGTCACCGGCCCGACGGGAAGTGGGAAAACCGTCACTTTGTATAGTGCGCTGCAGGCGCGGAATCGCGACGAGGTCAATATATGCAGCGTTGAAGATCCGCTGGAGATCCCCATCGTGGGGATGAATCAGACGCAGATTAATCCGCGGGCGGGCTTAACCTTTCACAGCGTACTGCGCGCCCTGCTACGCCAGGATCCCGATATCGTGATGGTCGGAGAGATACGCGATGCAGAAACCGCTGAAATTGCGATAAAAGCAGCGCAAACCGGGCACCTGGTTCTCTCAACGCTGCACACCAATTCAACCAGTGAAACGCTGGTTCGCCTGCAGCAGATGGGCGTTGCGCGCTGGATGATCTCATCCGCGCTTTCTCTGGTGGTTGCTCAACGCCTGGTACGCAAACTGTGCCCGCACTGCCGCCAGGAAACCGGCAGTTCGGCCGATGTTCCACACAGCCTGTGGCCACGGGCGCTTCCTCGCTGGCAGGCTCCGGGCTGTCAGCACTGCTATCACGGCTACTACGGTCGCCTGGCGCTATTTGAGCTGCTCCCCGTCACCACCGCGTTACGGCAGGCGATTACTCAGGGTCTTAGCGCCGGAGAGATCGAGTCCCTGGCGCGCGAATCCGGCATGATGACGCTGTTTGAGAGCGGCTGTCTGGCCGTCGAACGTGGGATGACAAGTCTGGAAGAGGTCGTTCGCGTGTTGGGGATACCGCATGGCGACTAAACGACTGTGGCGCTGGCGCGGTCTCTCTCTCCAGGGCATTCCCTGCCAGGGAACGCTCTGGCAGGATAATCGCCCTGAGGCATTGCAGGCTCTGCAGCGGCAGCGAATTATCCCGCTGACGCTGCGCCGCTGTAGCGTGCAAAGCGCCCTCTGGCATCCGCGCTACAGTGGCGAAATCATCCGCCAGCTGGCCGCGCTTCTTCAGGCCGGTCTCCCCCTGGCCGAGGGGCTGGAACTGCTGGCGCAGCAGCAGCCCAATGCGCAATGGCAGGCGCTGCTGCAAACCCTGGCGGAGGATCTGGCGCAGGGCATTTCGCTTTCAGGCTCCCTGGAAAAATGGCCTGAGGCGTTCCCTCCGCTCTATCTGGCCATGATTCGCACCGGTGAACTTACCGGTAAACTGGAACTTTGCTGCGCTCAGTTGGCCAGGCAGCAGCGAGAGCAGCTGCTCCTCACCGAAAAAGTGAAAAAAGCGCTGCGCTACCCGTTGATTATCTTATCCCTGGCGCTGCTGGTGGTTATGGGAATGCTGTGCTTTGTCTTACCGGAATTCGCCGCTATATATCAAACCTTCAACACCCCGCTGCCGTGGCTGACCCGCGCGGTAATAAGCATTGGCGAAGGGTTAACTCGCTGTTGGCCACTGCTCGCTGCCCTGGGTATTTTACCTGCAATACTCAACCGGCTGATTTGCCAGCGGCCAGGCTGGCTGCTGTACCGTCAGAAGCTGCTCCATACGCTGCCGGTGTTTGGCAAACTGCTATGCGGCCAGCGGCTTAGCCAGATTTTTACCGTACTCGCATTGACGCAAAGCGCCGGAATCAGCTTTCTGCAAGGCCTGCAAAGCGTGGAGGAAACCCTGAGCTGCCCGCTATGGCGGCAGAGGCTCCAGCAGGTTTGCCGGCAAATTACCCACGGCGATCCCATCTGGCAGGCGCTCGCCAACGGCGGAGGCTTTACGCCGCTTTGCCTACAACTGATCCGTACCGGTGAAGTCTCGGGTTCGCTGGATACCATGCTGGAAAATCTGGCTCGTCACCATAGTGAGCAGACGCATCAGCAGGCAGATAATCTGGCGACCTTGCTGGAACCGATGATGTTGGTAGTGACCGGAACGATTGTCGGCGTGCTGGTGGTGGCGATGTATTTACCCATTTTTCATCTGGGCGACGCCATTAGCGGGATGGGGGGATAACGCTGGCGCAAACGCGCCAGCGAACGGCATTACAGGCTGTTGAACACGCGGTTCTCTTGTTCCTGTACGCGAATAAAAGTCGTGCGTTTAGTCAGTTCTTTCAGCCGTGAAGCACCTACGTAGGTGCATGCGGAACGCAGACCGCCAAGAATATCGCGCGCGGTGTTTTCAACCGGGCCGCGCAGAGGCAGCTTAACGGTTTTGCCTTCAGCCGCACGGTACTGGGCTACGCCGCCAACGTGACGGGTCATCGCCGACTCCGAGCTCATGCCGTAGAACAGCATGAATTTTTCGCCGTTTTCTTCAACCACGGTACCGCCGCTCTCTTCGTGACCGGCCAGCATACCGCCAAGCATCACGAAATCCGCGCCGCCGCCGAAGGCTTTAGCCACATCGCCCGGCATAGTACATCCGCCGTCGCTGATAATCTGCCCGCCCAGGCCGTGCGCCGCATCGGCACACTCAATCACTGCGGAAAGCTGCGGATAGCCGACGCCGGTTTTCACGCGGGTTGTACATACGGAGCCCGGACCGATACCCACCTTAACGATATCAGCCCCCGAAAGAATCAGCTCTTCGCACATTTCGCCGGTAACAACGTTGCCCGCAATAATGGTTTTCTGCGGCCAGGCTTCGCGGGCTTTCGCGACAAACTGCACGAAGTGCTCTGAATAGCCATTCGCCACGTCAATGCACACAAAGCTAAGCTGCGGATTTTGGATCAGAATCTGATTTGTTTTTTCAAAATCCGCATCGGAGGTGCCGGTAGAGACCATGACGTGCTGCACGACATCTGCCGATACGCTCTGAACAAACGCCTGCCACTGTTCAACGCTGTAATGCTTATGTACGGCGGTCAAAACGCCAAATGAAGCCAGGGCTTTAGCCATGGCAAACGTGCCAACGGTGTCCATGTTAGCAGCAATGATCGGCACACCAGACCAGGTCTGGCCAGAATGTTTGAAAGTGAATTCACGTTCCAGCTGTACGTCAGAACGGCTTTTGAGGGTAGAACGTTTCGGGCGGATAAGAACGTCTTTAAAACCAAGCTTCAAATCTTCTTCAATACGCATGTGCGAATTCCTGGGGTTAATTGCATTATTGTGAGAGCACAACTCCAGTGACGTTATCATACGCACGAATCATGGCCGCGCAAGACTGCGATTTTCACTTTTTTTACGCTACAATCGTATAAATTTACCTGGTGAACAGCCAAAAGCGAATTTGCGATATCCCATCGCAGGCGTATCATTTTTAACCATTTGATTTACATGCGCAAAAAGAACCAGGGTACGTGGTGACAGCCATTTATTGGTTGATATCACGTCGATAAAACCACTGTCGCAGTGGCGTCGTCGCGTCGTAAATCACGGCTCTATTATTGAAAAATGTGCATGTAGTCAGTTTCAGGATTGAGGTGTATGACATACACGGTAGCGTTAACAGGCGGCATCGGTAGCGGTAAAAGTACCGTAGCCGACGCATTCTCACACCTCGGGGTTAACGTTATTGATGCTGACATTATCGCGCGCCAGGTGGTCGAGCCCGGTACCCCGGGGCTAAACGCGATTGCTCAACGCTTCGGTCCGCAGATCCTGAATAAAGATGGCACCCTTAACCGTCGCGCTCTGCGTGAACATATTTTCGCTCATGCAGAGGATAAGAACTGGCTAAACGCGCTGCTGCACCCGCAAATTCAGCAGGAAACGCGTCGCCAGATGCAGCTTGCCACCTCGTCTTATATTCTCTGGGTTGTACCTTTACTGGTCGAAAACCGTTTGTCCGCCAAAGCCGATCGGGTCCTTGTTGTCGATGTGCCGAAAGAGACGCAGATAGCGCGCACGATGCTTCGCGATCGGGTCAGTCGGCAACATGCGGAACATATTCTTGCCGCTCAGGCAACGCGCGAACAGCGCCTTGCCGTTGCGGATGATGTTATTGAAAATATGGGTTCACCTGATGCCATCGCATCAGCTGTCGCCCGCCTGCATGCAAAGTATCAACAGCTGGCAGCGCAGGCCGCCTCACAGGAAAAACCGTAATGTCTACCCCTGTTCTATTTGAACATCCGCTTAATGAAAAAATGCGCACCTGGCTGCGTATTGAGTTTTTGCTCCAGCAGCTGACCGTACATCCCGCCATTACCAGCCATGCGGATGCGCTGCATTTTTTCCGCAATATCGGCGATCTTTTAGATGTTTTTGAACGCGGTGAAGTACGTACCGATCTGATGAAAGAGCTGGATCGCCAACAGAGGAAGCTGCAATCCTGGGCGGAAGTCCCTGGGGTTGATCAGGATCGTATCAACGAACTGCGTCAGCAGCTGAAGCAATCAGGCAGTACGTTAATGTCGGCGCCGCGTATCGGCCAGTACCTGCGAGAGGATCGCCTGATCGCCCTGGTACGCCAACGCCTGAGTATCCCGGGCGGCTGCTGTAGCTTCGATCTTCCGACGCTGCACATCTGGCTGCATATGCCACAGGAATATCGCGATGAGCAGGTCGGTAAGTGGCTGGCCAGCCTGGAACCGCTGACGCAATCGCTGATGCTCATTCTCGATCTCATCCGTAACTCGGCCCCCTTCCGTAAGCAGACCAGCCTGAACGGTTTTTATCAGGACAACGGCGAAGATGCCGATCTGCTGCGTCTGCGGTTGGATCTTGCCAGCCAGCTCTACCCCCAAATATCAGGCCACAAGAGCCGCTTTGCCATCCGCTTTATGCCGCTGGACAGCGAGCACGGCATCGTGCCGGAGCGTTTTGATTTTGAACTGGCCTGCTGTTAAGGAGTCAATATGTCAGAAGAGATAACCGTCAACTGCCCAACCTGCGGCAAAATTGTAGTCTGGAATGAGCAGAGCCCGCATCGCCCGTTCTGCTCCAAACGCTGTCAGCTTATCGATTTAGGCGAATGGGCAGCGGAAGAGAAACGTATCCCAAGCAGCAGCGATCTGTCAGATAGCGACGGCTGGAGCGAAGAAAAAGAGTAACGGATTTCGGGCGGGCATGTACAGGCCCGCCCTGATTTGCCGGATGCAGGCGCCCCCTACCCGATCAGAGAACCTTGAATTAACTTCGTAATGACGGGTTCGTTTGCCGGCGGAAAATCCTCAGCAACGAGCGCGCTCTGCGCAATCCAGCGGCCCGGCTGCCCTTCTTTCCCCCACGGCTCGCCTTCCCAGCTGTTCACCAGCCAGAACCATAGCGTGATATGGCGATCGGGAAACTGGTACTCCAGCTTATCAAACAGGCTGTAAGCTTTGGCTGTAATGCCGACCTCTTCCTGCAGCTCGCGTACTAAGGCCTGTTCGGACGACTCGCTCTCTTCAATTTTACCGCCCGGGAATTCAAGCTTGTTCGCCATATGCGCATCGGCGGCCCGCTGAGTGATAAAAATCTCCCCTTGCGAATTACGGATAATACCCACTGAAATTTGCAGCGTTTTCATTGTCTTCATTCCATAAAAAAGGCGCAGATATCTGCGCCCTGGTATTCAATATTGTAAAAGCTTAGCTCAGGCGACCGTGGCACTGCTTGTATTTTTTGCCAGAACCGCACGGGCAAGGATCGTTACGACCCACTTTACGCTCGCCGGTTTGTTCAGCCAGCGCGGCCGCGGCTGCGCTATCATCGTCCTGATGGCTCAGCTGCTGCATCTGCGCCAGACGCTCAGCTTCTTCACGACGCTGCTGCTCCATCGCCTCAACCTCTTCCGGCATCCGCACCTGAACTTTGCTCAGGGTACTGATCACTTCATATTTCAGGGATTCCAGCATTGAAGCGAACATGGAGAAAGATTCACGCTTATATTCCTGCTTCGGATCTTTCTGCGCATAGCCGCGCAGGTGGATCCCCTGACGCAGGTAGTCCATCGCCGCCAGGTGCTCTTTCCACAGGGAGTCCAGCGTTTGCAGCATGACGCCTTTTTCAAAGTGACGCATCATCTCAGCGCCAACCACTTCTTCCTTACGCTGATAGGTTTCAATGGCGCTCTGCAAAATGCGCTCACGCAGCGTTTCTTCATGAAGCTCCGGCTCTTTATCCAGCCACTCTTTGAGCGGCAGCTCGAGGTCGAAGTCATTTTTCAGACGCTCCTGCAGGCCTTCAATATCCCACATCTCTTCCAGAGACTGCGGAGGAATATGGGCATCGATGGTCGCTTTAAATACGTCTTCACGAATGCTGTTAATCGTCTCGCTCACGTCGGTCACGTCGAGCAGCTCATTACGCTGGGTGTAAATAGCGCGACGCTGATCGTTAGCCACATCGTCATATTCCAGCAGCTGCTTACGAATATCGAAGTTGCGGCTCTCGACTTTACGCTGCGCGTTGGCAATCGCTTTGGTCACCCATGGATGCTCGATAGCCTCACCCGGCTTCATACCCAGTTTACGCATCATGCCGGACACGCGGTCAGACGCGAAGATACGCATCAGGGCATCTTCCATCGACAGATAGAAACGGGAAGAACCGGCGTCCCCCTGACGGCCTGAACGACCGCGGAGCTGGTTATCAATACGGCGGGATTCATGGCGTTCGGTGCCGATGATATGCAAACCGCCCGCAGCCAGTACCGCATCGTGACGAACCTGCCAGTCGGCTTTGATCTGCGCAATCTGTTCTGGAGTCGGGTCTTCCAGCTGGGCGACCTCGGCCTGCCAGCTACCGCCAAGCATAATGTCGGTACCACGGCCGGCCATGTTAGTTGCAATGGTTACCGCAGACGGATAGCCCGCCTGCGCAACGATGTCCGCTTCGCTGGCGTGGAATTTCGCGTTCAGCACGTTGTGCTTGATGCCCGCCTTCGTTAATTCATTAGAGACCACTTCTGATTTTTCGATAGAAATGGTACCCACCAGCACTGGCTGACCCTCGGCGGTACGCTGCTTAATATCTTCGATAATGGCCTGAATTTTTTCCGCTTCGGTCATATAGACCAGGTCCGCCATGTCTTTACGAATCATCGGACGGTTGGTCGGAACCACAACGGTATCCAGCTTATAGATTGAGCTAAATTCAAACGCTTCGGTATCGGCGGTACCGGTCATCCCTGCCAGCTTCTCGTACAGGCGGAAATAGTTCTGGAAGGTAATTGAAGCCAGCGTCTGGTTCTCGTTCTGAATATCAACGCCTTCTTTCGCTTCAACGGCCTGGTGCAGGCCATCGGACCAGCGGCGCCCCTGCATCGTACGGCCGGTGTGTTCGTCGACGATGATCACTTCGCCATCTTTCACGATGTAATCAACATCGCGGGTGAACAGCACATGCGCGCGCAGCGCGGCGGTCACGTGGTGCATCAGCATGATATTGGTCGGTGAGTACAGCGACTCGCCTTCTTCCATAATACCTTCATTCACCAGCAGCTCTTCAATCAACACCAGGCCGCGTTCGGTCAGGTTTACCTGACGCGCTTTCTCATCGACGGAGAAGTGCCCTTCGCCGGTAAAGGTTTCGGAGTCTTCTTTATCCTGACGCACCAGGTGCGGAATGATCTTGTTCACCTTCTTATACATTTCCGAGCTGTCTTCAGCCGGGCCGGAAATAATAAGCGGGGTACGCGCTTCATCGATCAGAATGGAGTCGACTTCATCCACCAGCGCATAGTGCAGCTTGCGCTGTACGCGCTCTTCAGGACTGAAGGCCATATTGTCGCGCAGATAGTCAAAGCCGTATTCGTTGTTGGTACCGTAAGTAATATCGGCTGCGTAGGCTTCACGCTTGGCCGGCGCAGGCAGGCCGGACATGTTAATGCCAACGGTCATCCCCAGGAATTCAAACAGCGGGCGGTTGTTCTCGGCATCACGCTGCGCCAGATAGTCGTTGACGGTCACCACGTGAACGCCTTTACCGGTCAGCGCATTCAGATAGGCAGGCAGAGTTGCGGTCAGCGTTTTACCTTCACCGGTACGCATTTCTGCAATACAGCGGTCGTTGAGAACCATGCCGCCCAGCAGCTGAACGTCAAAGTGACGCATGCCGAAGACGCGTTTACTGGCTTCACGCACGACGGCAAAGGCTTCCGGGATCAGGCTCTCCAGGGCTTCACCTTTTTCCAGGCGAGCGCGGAACTCAGCGGTTTTCCCTTTCAGTTCGTCGTCGGACAGTTTTTCCATGGACGGTTCCATGGCGTTGATCACGTTGACGGCTTTGCGCATACGACGCAGCGTACGGTCGTTACGGCTACCGAATACTTTAGTTAATAATTTGATTAGCATAATAAAATCTCAAACGCCCCGCGGTGCGGAGTCACAAAAAAATAGAATGGTCCGTTTTTGGTTTAGCTGAGACGTTGAGGCCCTGCGCGTATGCCGGCCACCTGGCTAATCCAGGTACAGACGCGAAACGCGCAGTGGGAAATAGAGGGGTTATATGCCGCCAGATGAACAATGGCCGGAGGTTTACTCTCCTGCGTCAACAGCGCGCTAAGCGTGTCGAGAAGGGCCAGATGCTGCGCCTGAAGCGGTGAAGACTCTTCCGCTACCGGCAGCGCCTGCGGGGCCATCGCAAAAGAGAGGTGGCGAATGACCGTACGAATGGCGTGCTGATGCCAGTAATCAACCGTGAAATTGGGCCGACGACTGGAAGATTCCAGCAGCGCTAGCTGAGAAAAATTAACTTTAGCAGGATTATGGTTGCTGGACGTCGTTTTAGCGGGCGACGCGGTCTCATGCTCATGACCATTGCTAAGCGCAGGCAGGCCGAGGCTAGCCGCGACCATCCCCAACAGGAGATGCGGCCAGAAATACCGTCTGCCAAACTGTCGCCAGCGCGTCAGCAATCCACTCACTTACGTTACCTTTTGTTGGTAGCAACCCTAAGAAATATTTTGCGTCCAAATACTAACATTAATACGCCGTCACGGCAGCAGGAATGAGGTCTCAGGCGGGGGAAAAACGTTTAAAAAAGGAACGAACGCGCAAAAAATGCAGTTAAAAATCAAAGCAGGACGCAGCGGGAATATAAAAAAGAAAACGACTGGCTCCCTGGCCGGAGAGAGTACCAGGTTACCAGTCGAATTTACTGCCGGGTCTGACTTATGCCAGAACCAGCGTCGGGGCGCGGAACGCCAGCGGCATTTCTGCGTCGTCCTCGAAGGTCACATACTCCCAGGCTTCCTGTTTTGCCAGAACAGCCTGCAGCAGTTTGTTATTCAACGCGTGACCGGATTTGTACGCCGTAAATGCGCCGATAATATTGTGGCCACACATAAAGAGGTCGCCAATGGCATCCAGCATTTTGTGACGGACAAACTCATCTTCAAAGCGCAAACCGTCTTCGTTCAGTACGCGATAATCGTCAACAACGATGGCACAATCGAAGCTGCCGCCCAGACACAGGCCGCGGGACTGCAGATATTCGATATCACGCATAAAACCGAAGGTACGCGCGCGGCTAATCTGGCGCATAAACGCATCAGCCGAGAAGTTCATTGCGTAGCGCTGGCTGCTGGAGTCAATCGCCGGATGGTTAAAATCAATGGTGAAGTCCAGTGAAAAACCATTGTACGGTTTGAATTCGGCCCATTTATCGCCATCTTCAACGCGAACTGTCTCTTTGATACGCACAAATTTCTTAGCGCAGTTCAGTTCATCGATGCCGGCATCCAGCAACAGATAAACGAACGGAGCCGCACTACCGTCCATAATTGGGACTTCCGGCGCATCGACTTCAATAATAATGTTGTCGATACCCAAGCCAGCTAGCGCGGCATTGAGGTGCTCAACCGTCGATATCCGCACGTCATGCTCATTGACCAGGCAAGTACAGAGCATGGTATCACGCACAGATTTGGCATCAGCCGGAAAATCAACCGGTGGATTCAAGTCGGTGCGACGATAGATGACCCCGGTATTTGCCGGCGCAGGGCGTAACGTCAGGGTGACTTTCTTGCCGGTATGCAAACCGACGCCAGTCGCCTGAACGATACGTTTAAGAGTCCTTTGTTTGATCATCGTATAATCTCGCCAAGTTACCTATCCAACCGAAGTGTACTATACATTCGGCAGGCCAGTTTAGCACAAAGAGCGCAGATGCCCAACTTCCAGCCAATTCTTAATCGGCTTGCTTACGCAGGAAGGCTGGAATATCCAGATAATCTGGCTCTTTCGCGGCCTGCGGCGTATTGTCATTGACCACTTTTGCGGCCGGTTTCTGCTCTTGCGTCAGTGGAGACATACCGTGCTGCTGGTAACGATCCATCACCGGCTGCTGCACCTGTTTGTTGGTGACCAGGGTGATTTCCGGACGTTTGTCCATACCGATACCGGTAGCAACGACGGTTACGCGCAGCTCGTCGTTCATATCCGGGTCCAGAGAGGTACCGATAACCACGGTGGCGTTATCCGAAGCAAATGCGCGGATAGTGTTACCTACGGTCTCGAACTCATCCAGACGCAGGTCGAAGCCCGCAGTGATGTTGACCAGAACGCCACGCGCGCCGGACAGATCGATATCTTCCAGCAGCGGAGAAGAGATCGCCATTTCAGCCGCTTCTTCCGCACGGTCTTCACCGCTCGCCACGCCGGAGCCCATCATGGCGTAGCCCATTTCAGACATCACGGTACGCACGTCCGCAAAGTCGACGTTCATCAGGCCTGGGCGGGTGATCAGCTCAGCGATACCCTGCACCGCGCCTTTCAGCACGTCGTTGGCCGCACCGAAAGCGTCGAGCAGAGAAATGCCGCGGCCGAGAACCTTCAGCAGCTTGTCGTTCGGGATGGTGATCAGCGAATCCACATGCTTGGACAGCTCGGTGATGCCCTGCTCAGCGAACGCCATGCGCTTCTTGCCTTCAAAATTGAACGGCTTAGTCACCACGGCAACGGTGAGGATACCTAAATCTTTTGCAACTTCAGCCACCACTGGCGCAGCACCGGTTCCGGTACCGCCGCCCATGCCGGCTGCGATAAACACCATATCGGCGCCGTCAAGGGCGGCACGCAGCGCTTCACGGTCTTCATCCGCCGCGTTACGGCCGACTTCCGGGTTTGCGCCTGCGCCCAGACCTTTGGTAATACCGCTACCGATCTGGATAGTCTGGCCAACAGCCGTTTTGCGCAGAGCCTGCGCGTCGGTGTTCACCGCGAAAAATTCAACACCCTCAATGCGCTCGCGCACCATGTGCTCAACGGCGTTACCGCCGCCGCCGCCGACGCCGATGACTTTAATCACCGCGTCGTTGGTCAGTTCCATAGGTTCAAACATAATTTCTCTCTCCGTTGTGCCTGTCGCCTGAGAACGCTAATTTTCTGCGTTCTCTTAAAAAATTAAAACTCTTTTCGCAACCAACTGTTGAGTCGTTTGATCCACGACCCGACCGTTACGCGTTTTTCCACCTCTGCTTCACCACTGAGATGAGATTCCTTCCCGTAGTGCAGCAGCCCAACCGCCGTCGAGTAATACGGCTCCTGGGCATAATCCGTTAATCCGGTAATATTCAGCGGCGCGCCAATTCTCACCTGCGTATGGAATACGCGCTGCGCACAGGCGGCAAGTCCTTCAATTTGCGCCGCACCGCCGGTTAATACAATGCCAGCCGCCAGGTGGTGCTTCACACCTTGTTGACGGAGCTGTTCCTGCAGCTGCAGGATCTCTTCATTCACCAGGTTGAGCAATTCGGTATAACGTGGCTCAATCACCTCGGCCAGCGTCTGACGCTGCAGACTACGAGGCGGACGCCCGCCCACGCTGGGGACTTCCACGTTCTCGTCTTTACCAACGATGGAACCCAGCGCACAGCCGTGACGCACTTTAATGGCTTCTGCGTCGCTCGGCGGCGTACCGAAAGCGTAGGCAATATCGCTGGTCACCACGTTGCCCGCGTACGGGATCACTTTGGTATGACGCAGCGCGCCGCCGGTATAGACCGCAATATCCATTGTACCACCGCCGATATCCACCACGCAGACACCCAGTTCACGTTCGTCTTCCGTTAATACGGAATAGCTGGCGGCTAAACCGGCGAAAATAAGCTGGTCGACTTTCAGACCGCAACGTTCCACCGCTTTGACAATATTTTTTGCCATATCGTTATGGCAGGTAATCAAATGCACTTTCGCCTGCATGCGTACGCCAGACAGTCCTACGGGGTTTTTAATCCCCTCCTGGTAGTCGATGGCGTACTCCTGCGGGATAACGTGCAGAACGCGATGCTCGTCGCGCACGCGAACCGATTTCGCGGTATGTACCACGTTCTCTACGTCGTCCTGCGTAACTTCTTCTTCAGAAATCGGCACCATACCGATTTCATTTTGACAGCTGATATGTTTGCCTGAAAGCGCCAGATAGACTGACGAGATCTGGCAATCCGCCATCAGTTCGGCCTGGTCAATGGCGCGCTGTACGCATTTCACCACGGATTCCAGGTCGTTCACTCCGCCTTTATCCATACCACGCGATGGGCAACTGCCCACGCCAATGATATTAATCATACCGTCGGGCAGAACTTCCCCTACTAAAGCGGCAACCTTAGCGGTGCCAATCTCCAGTCCAACTACCAGTTTTCTGTCCGTCGCCTTGATCATTGTTGTTCTGCCTGTGCCTGATTCTGTTGTTGTTGAGTTTCCTCTACAGGAGCCGGTACCCAACCGACTGCCGCTCCCGAGTCATAACGCAAATCAACGTAGCTTATCCGTTTGCCGTCGGTCTGCGCCTGCTGCTGAAGAACCGGGTAGAGTTCCATAAAGCGCTGAAGCCGTTTCATGGTGTCACCCCGGCCAAGGTTGAGCTTAATGTCGTTATTAAGCGTCAACTGCCAGGAGCGACGCGCGGTCATTGCCGCTACTTTCAACGTGAATTTATCCTTTGCCAGCACCTGCCCCATGTCGCGGTATCCCTGAAGGACTTCGTTCTCACTGCCTTCCGGGCCGTACAACATCGGTAAATTCTGTTTACTGGTGCGATCTGACGGCACGCTGAAAGAATTTCCGTCCACGTCTACCATATGCTGATCATTCCAGCGCGCTATCGGCACATATTCAACCAGATGAATCTTCAATTCGTCCGGCCACTGCTTTCTGACGCTCGCCTGCTTAATCCACGGCAGACGTTCAATCTGGCTTTGAATAATGTTGACGTCCTGCGTCATAAAGGTGCCCGGCGACCCCAATGCCAGAATCGCCTGACGGATATCATCGTTGCGCGTGTAGTGACGCTCACCGGTGACCACCATCTTTGACAGCGGTAACCGCTGTGCATCTTCCATCCAGCCCAGAACCATCCATCCGCTGACCAGCACGGTACAGAGCACCGCCAGCAGGAAGAAGATACCCGCCAGACGAGAGCCATTACTTCGACGCGAAGAGGTTTCGTCTTCCTCTTCGTGGTTCCGCGTATTCAGCGCAGCCTGCGACATATCACCCCGCCAGGTCCAGAATTCGTACAACAAGCTGCGAGAAGCTCATCCCTGCCTGACGCGCCGCCATGGGCACCAGGCTATGGCTGGTCATGCCAGGAGAGGTGTTTGCTTCCAGCAGATAAAACTGGCCATCGCTGTCCAGCATCACATCAATTCGCCCCCAGCCGTAACAGCCAAGACTATCCCAGGCTTTTTGCACCAGAGCCTGGATTTCTGCCTCGCGCGCGGAATCTTCCAGGCCAGGGCAGAAATATTGCGTTTCATCAGAGAGATACTTTGCTTCATAATCATAGAAGGTTCCAGCCGCCTGGATACGTATTGACGGTAAAATTTCTTCTCCGACGATAGCGACGGTAAATTCCGGCCCACTGAGCCATTTTTCAATCAGAACTTCGTCATCATGCTGAAAAGCCAGCGCCAATGCATTTTGTAATGCACAACTTTCGCTGACTTTGGACATACCGACGCTGGATCCTTCGCGACTGGGTTTAACAATCAACGGCAGTCCGAGGGCGGAAATCTGCTGTTCTACCTCAGCGGAAAGCCCCGCGGTAAACTGTTTACGCGTTAGCGCAACCCACGGCGCAACCGGCAGCCCGGCGCCCTGCCACAGCAGTTTGCTGCGCAGCTTATCCATTGAGATAGCGGAAGCCATCACGCCGCTGCCGGTATAGGGGAGTTGAATCAGCTCCAGCAGACCCTGCAACGTACCATCTTCACCGCCGCGACCGTGCAAGGCAATAAACGCTTTCTGAAAACCCATATTTTTCAATTGGGTAATATCCACGTCGCGCGGGTCGACCGGGTGCGCATCGACCCCGGCTTCACGCAGGCCGGCGAGCACCGCCGAACCTGAATTGAGAGAGACTTCACGTTCAGCGGAGGTTCCGCCAAAGAGGACCGCGATTTTATCAGCCATGGCGCTCCTCCTGCGATTTTTGCGGCTGCAATTTGATTTCCGCCAGGTGACGGGCGATTTTACCGATATTTCCCGCCCCCTGAACCAGCACCAGATCGTTGCCGGTCAATACTGAAGCCAGCATCTCTGCCGCCTGCGCCGGGTCGGAAACCAGAATCGGGTCGACTTTACCGCGGCCGCGAATCGTACGGCACAGCGAGCGGCTGTCGGCGCCAGGAATAGCGGCTTCGCCCGCGGAATAAACGTCCAGCATCAGCAGCGCGTCAACCTGGGTCAGCACGTTGGCGAAATCATCGTACAGATCGCGCGTACGGGTAAAACGGTGCGGCTGAAACAGCATCACCAGGTTTTTATCCGGCCAGCCCGCCCGCGCCGCTTTGATGGTGGCATCCACTTCCGTAGGATGATGACCATAATCATCGATCAGCATCGCGGTACCCTCTTTACCGTTAACTTCAGCTAAGGGGTATTCGCCAAGGAAATCAAAGCGACGGCCGGTGCCCTGGAAGCTTTCCAGCGCGCGCAAAATAGCGTCATCATCAATGCCCTCTTCCGTGGCAACGGCCACCGCCGCCGCCGCGTTCAGCGCGTTGTGGCGACCCGGTGCGTTCAGCGTCACCTGAATGACCTCTTTATCCTGGCGAACCAGACGGAAATGGCCCTGAGCGCCAACCTGACGATACTCTTCCACGCGAACGTCGGCATCATCGCTAAATCCGTAGGTGGTGAGCTGGCGGCCAACGCGCGGCAGCAGTTCACGAATCACCGGATCGTCCACGCACATCACCGCGCGTCCGTAGAACGGCAGATTGTGCAGGAAGTTAATAAACGTCTGCTTCAGGTTTTCGAAGTCGCCGTGGTAGGTATCCATATGATCGGCTTCGATATTGGTTACGATAGCGACCATCGGCTGTAAATGCAGGAACGAGGCGTCGCTTTCGTCCGCTTCGGCAATCAGGTAACGACTATGGCCAAGGCGCGCGTGCACGCCAGCGGCTTTGACCAGACCACCGTTCACGAAGGTAGGATCCAGCCCGGCTTCAGCGTAAATGCTCGAGACCATCGCCGTGGTTGTGGTCTTTCCGTGCGTGCCGGCAATGGCAATGCCGTGGCGAAAACGCATCAGCTCCGCCAGCATCTCGGCGCGGCGAATAACCGGAATACGCGCTTCGTGGGCGGCGACGATTTCCGGGTTATCCGCAGAAATCGCGCTGGAAACCACGACAACGCTCGCATCGCGCACGTTTTCAGGGCGATGGTTGAAATAAATCGTGGCGCCAAGCTGAGTCAACTGCTGGGTCACCGGATTCGGCGCCAGGTCGGAGCCGCTAATCTGATAACCTTCGTTGGCCAGAACTTCGGCAATACCGCCCATGCCGGCACCGCCAATGCCAACAAAGTGAATGTGCCGGACGCGACGCATCTCGGGCACGATAGAACGCAGTTTTGCCAGATCTTGTGTATTCATTCTTTACGCCATCAACTTCTTTATTCGGACGGTGATCATCACCGCGATTAACGCGCCAGTGCTGCGGCGCTCACTTCTTCTGCTACCCGTTCGGTCGCGTCCGGAATCGAGGCTCTGCGCGCTCGCTCCGCCATATCCAGCAGCGTCTCGCGATCCCAACCCGCCAGAGTTTGCGCGACGGCCTCCACGGTAAACTGCGGCTGCTCAAGGATCTTCGCTGCCCCTGCCTTCTCTAACGGCAGCGCATTCCAGTACTGCTGACGATCTTTGTGCTGAAAAGGCACAAACAGCGCCGGTAAACCCGCGGCGGCAATTTCGCTCACCGTCAGCGCCCCGGAACGACATACGACAACATCAGCCCAGGCATAAGCCGCCGCCATGTCGTCAATAAATTCGGTGACTTTGTGCTGCGGCTGGCCGGCGTCGGAATAGGCCTGCTGTACGCTCTCCTGGCCCCCTTTACCGCTCTGGTGCCAGATGGTGACAGCAGAACCCAGCTTCGCCGCCACCTGCGGCATCGTCTGATTGAGCACGCGCGCGCCCTGCGAGCCGCCGACGACCAATACGCGAATCGGCCCCTGACGCCCGACTAACCGCTGTTCCGGCAGCGGCAGCGCCAGCACATCGGTACGAACCGGGTTGCCAACAACGTCGGCATGCGGGAAAGCGCCGGGAAATGCCTGCATGACCTTTTTGGCAATTTTCGCCAGCCATTTATTCGTCAGGCCGGCAATCCCGTTCTGTTCATGTAGGACAACCGGGATCCCCAGCGACCATGCCGCCAGACCGCCGGGTCCGGAAACATAGCCGCCCATGCCCAGCACCACGTCCGGCTGAAAACGCTGCATAATCGCTCGCGCCTGACGCCAGGCGTTGAAAATACGCACCGGCGCCAGCATCTGCGCCTTCAGGCCCTTGCCGCGCAGGCCGGATATCTGAATGAAATCAATTTCAATGCCGTGCTTCGGCACTAAATCCGCTTCCATACGATCCGCGGTACCCAGCCAGCGGACCTGCCAGCCCTGGTCCATTAAATGGTGCGCAACCGCCAGTCCCGGGAACACGTGTCCGCCGGTACCGCCTGCCATCACCATTAAGCGCTTTTCCTGACCGCTCATCGAACACCCCGTGTAAACGCCTGGGCTTTTTCCAGACGCGTTTCATAATCAATTCGTAACAGCAACATGATCGCCGTCGACATAATCAGCAGGCTCGAACCGCCGTAACTGATCAGCGGCAGCGTCAGGCCTTTGGTTGGCAGCATCCCCGCCGCCGCGCCGACGTTAACCAGCGCCTGAAAGCTAAACCAGATCCCAATGGCGCAGGCCAGAAATCCGGAGAAACGGTGGTCAATCTCCAGCGCTTTGCGGCCAATGGACATGGCGCGAAAAGCGACGAAGAATACCATTAAAAGTGCGAGTACCACACCGATATAACCGAGCTCTTCACCGATAATGGCGAAGATGAAATCGGTGTGCGCCTCGGGCAAATACTCCAGCTTCTGGACCGAATTGCCCAGGCCCTGCCCCCACATTTCGCCGCGACCAAAGGCCATCAGCGACTGGGTTAGCTGGTAGCCGCTGCCGAACGGATCTTCCCACGGGTTCCAGAAAGAGGTCACGCGGCGGATACGGTACGGTTCAGCCAGAATCAGCAGTACGACCGCCGAAAGCCCCATCCCGATAATGGCGATGAACTGCCACAGCTTGGCTCCCGCCAGGAACAGCATGGCCAGGGTGGTCACAAACAGCACGACGACGGTACCGAGGTCAGGCTGCGCCAGCAGTAAAATCGCCAGTACGAAAATCACGCCCATCGGCTTTAAGAAGCCGCGCAGGTTGTTACGCACTTCGTCGCCTTTACGCACGAGGTAGTTGGCGATGTAGCAGAACAGCGACAGCTTGGTAAACTCCGCAGGCTGGATACGCAGCGGCCCCAGCGCAATCCAGCGCGACGCCCCGTTAACCGAGCTACCGACCACCAGAACAATCAGCAGCATGACGATAGAGGCGATCAGCATCGCGGTACTATGGCGCTGCCAGAACTCCATCGGCAGGCGCAGCGTCACCATCGCCAGCCCTAGCGCCAGCAGAATGTATAAGCCATCGCGCTTGGCAAACAGAAACGGATCGTTCGCCAGACGCTGGCCTACCGGCATCGACGCCGAGGTCACCATAATGAAGCCTATTGCGGCCAGGCCAAAGGTCAGCCACAGCAGCATCCGGTCATACATCACCAGGCTATCAGTATCTTTTTGCCGCGAGCCCATCACCCAGCCTTTCAGCGCGGCGAACAGCCATGCGAAAATAAACATTCCCGGCAGACGCGGCAGTCTCAGCCGTGGCATTTTCAGGCGCGGGAGTGATAAACGCATCAACCTAACTCCTTCGCCAGGCGAGCAAAGATGTCGCCGCGTTGTTCAAAGTTTTTAAACTGATCGAGGCTGGCGCACGCGGGAGACAGCAGCACCATATCACCCGCGACAACCTGCGGCGCAATCTGGCGCATCGCCTGCTCCATGGTTTCCGTTTGCACGGCGACGTCCGGGCGAAGGGCCGCCAGCTGCGCGCCGTCGCGGCCGAAGCAGTACAGGCGAACGTTGTCGCCGGTCAGGTAACGGCTTAACGGCGTGAAATCAGCGGATTTCCCATCGCCGCCCAGCAGCAGATAGAGCGTTCCATCAAGATGCAGCCCATTGAGCGCCGCTTCGGTACTGCCGACGTTGGTGGCTTTAGAATCGTTGATCCAGCGCACGCCGTTGTGCTCCAGCACCAGTTGGAAACGATGCGCCAGCCCGGTGAATGTGGTCAGCGCTTTCAGGCTACTGGCGCGCGGCAGACCCGCCGCGTCCGCCAGAGCCAGGGCCGCAAGCGCGTTACTGTAGTTATGCTGGCCGCTAATCTTCATCTCTTTGACGTTGAGCACTTTCTCGCCTTTGACGCGCAGCCAGGTTTCTCCCTGCTGACGGTTCAGGTGATAGTCACCAACGTCAACGCCGAAGCTGATGCAGCGATCGTCAGCGCCGCGTACCGGCATGGTTAACGCATCGTCGGCATTAACGATACAGGCCCGGGCGTTCTCATAAACGCGCAGTTTGGCGGCGCGATACTGCTGAAGCCCCAGCGGATAGCGGTCCATATGATCTTCGGTGACGTTAAGGATCGTCGCCGCGGCCGCCCGCAGGCTGGAGGTGGTTTCCAGCTGGAAGCTGGAAAGCTCCAGGACATAGAGTTCGCGCTCAGGATCCAGCAGCATCAGCGCCGGCAGGCCAATATTGCCCCCGACGCCAACGTTCAACCCCGCCGCTTTCGCCATTTCTCCCACAAGGGAAGTCACGGTGCTTTTACCGTTGGAACCGGTGATCGCAATAATCGGCGCCTGCGCCTCGCGGCAGAACAGTTCAATATCGCCGACTATTTCTACCCCCGCATCCGCCGCGGCGCTCAGGGAAGGATGCGCCAGCGCGATGCCAGGGCTGGCAACAATCAGGTCCGCCGTCAACAGCCAGTCTTCGTTCAGACCGCCGACATAGCGCTCAACGGCTTCCGGCAGCTTATCCAGCCCCGCCGGAGCAACGCGGGTATCCATCACCCGCGGCGTCACGCCGCGAGCCATGAAAAAGTCCACGCATGACAGGCCGGTCATACCCAGCCCAATAATGACGACTTTTTTACCCTGATAATCTGCCATGATTAACGTACCTTCAGCGTCGCCAGGCCAATCAGCACCAGCATCAGCGAAATAATCCAGAAACGCACGATAACGCGCGGTTCCGGCCAGCCTTTCAGTTCATAGTGATGGTGAATCGGCGCCATGCGGAAGATGCGCTGACCGCGCAGCTTGAAGGAGCCGACCTGCAGAATCACCGAGAGCGTTTCCACCACAAATACGCCGCCCATAATCACCAGCAGGAATTCCTGGCGCAGCAGCACGGCGATAATCCCCAGCGCGCCTCCGAGTGCCAGCGAACCCACATCGCCCATAAAGACCTGTGCCGGATAGGTGTTAAACCACAGGAAGCCCAAGCCCGCGCCGACAATCGCCGTACAGACGATCACCAGTTCACCGGCGTGACGCAAATAAGGGATATGCAGGTAGTTGGCGAAATTCATGTTCCCGGTCGCCCAGGCAACCAGCGCGAAGCCGGCGGCAACGAATACGGTTGGCATAATCGCCAGCCCATCAAGGCCGTCGGTCAGGTTGACCGCATTACCGGTCCCGACGATAACAAAATAGGCCAGCAGGACGTAGAACAGGCCCAGCTGCGGCATCACGTCTTTAAAGAACGGCACCACCAGCTGAGTCGCCGGCGTATCTTTACCCGCCATATACAGCGCAAAGGCGACGCCCAGCGCAATCACCGACATCCAGAAGTATTTCCAGCGGGCAATCAGGCCCTTGGTATCTTTGCGAACCACCTTACGGTAGTCATCAACGAAGCCGATGATGCCGTAGCCCACCAGTACCGTCAGCACGCACCAGACGTAGGGGTTAGATGGATAGGCCCACAGCAGAACGGAGACAACAATGGCGGTCAGGATCATGATCCCGCCCATGGTCGGCGTACCGCGCTTACTAAAGTGAGATTCCGGGCCATCGTTACGTACAACCTGGCCAAAGGAGAGTTTTTGCAGACGGGCGATCATGCGCGGGCCCATCCACAGAGAGATGAACAGCGCGGTCAGCAGGCTGACAATGGCGCGAAACGTCAGGTAGGAAAAGACGTTAAAGCCTGAATAATATTTGACCAAATGTTCGGCCAGCCATACTAACATGTTCCGTTCTCCTGTAATGCGCGTACTACCACTTCCATGGCGGCACTACGTGAACCCTTCACTAAAATGGTCATAATTTTATGTTCTGCGGTGAGCTCGCGCAGGCGGGTCACCAGCGCGGCCTTCTCGCTAAAATGTTCGCCAACGCCGCTGGCGCCGCTGATCTCTGCGCTCAACGTACCGACGCTCAGTACGCGATCGAGCCCGGCCGCTTTTGCCGCTTCGCCCACCTGACGATGGCACGCCTGGCTTTCCGCGCCGAGTTCGGCCATATCGCCGACGACCAGTACCCGGTAGCCCGGCATCTCAGACAGCACCTGTACCGCAGCGGTCAGCGAGCCGACGTTGGCGTTATAGGAATCATCCAGCAGCAGCTGGCTGTCGGTCAGCTGAATCGGGAATAACCGCCCCGGTACCGCTTGCAGATCTTTCAGACCCGCTTTGATCGCCTCATGCGTCGCCCCCACAGCCATTGACAGCGCCGCGGCAGCCAGCGCGTTGGCGATGTTATGGCGCCCCGGCAGCGGTAGCAGTACATCAACGCTGCCCGTTGGGGTCTGCAGAGTAAATTCAGTCCCGTGCGAGGTCACATGAACGTTGGTTGCCGTGAAATCGCTGTGGGCGGCGTTCGGCGAAAAACGCCAGGTTTTACGCTCGCCAATCACGCTTTGCCAGTTCAGCCAGTCATTATTGTCGGCGTTCATAATCGCGATGCCGTTGAGCTGCAGACCGGTGTAAATTTCGCCCTTGGCTTTCGCCACGCCTTCCAGAGAGCCAAAGCCTTCCAGGTGCGCGGCGGCCAGGTTATTCACTAACGCGGCTTCGGGACGGGTCAGGCTAACGGTCCAGGCAATTTCCCCCTGGTGATTAGCGCCTAACTCGATGACCGCGTAGTCATGTTCTTTGGTGAGACGCAGCAGCGTCATCGGCACGCCGATATCGTTGTTCAGGTTACCTGCGGTATACAGCGTATTGCCGCACTGGCTCAGAATCGCCGCGGTCATCTCTTTAACCGAGGTTTTTCCGGAAGATCCGGTCAGCGCGACCACGCGCGCCGGCACCTGCTGACGCACCCACGCGGCCAGTTCGCCAAACGCCAGACGCGTATCCTTCACCACCACCTGCGGTAGATCGCAGGCCAGCTGACGGCTGACCAACAGCGCACCCGCGCCGGCAGCTTTCGCCTGTTCGGCAAAGTCATGCGCATCAAAGCGCTCGCCTTTTAGCGCCACGAACAGGCAGCCCGCCGTGATTTTACGGGTATCGGAGGTGACGTCATCAATCGCCACATCGCGGCCGTGCAGCTCGCCATGCGTGATGCCGGCGAGCTGGCTGAGAGTCAAGCGAATCATGCTACCGCCCCCAGCAGACGCGCTACGGTGACGCGGTCAGAGTAATCGAGTCGGCGATTGCCGACGATTTGATAGTCCTCGTGGCCTTTGCCCGCCACCAGAACGACGTCGTTTTCTTTCGCCTGCATCACCGCATTAGTGACCGCTTCCGCACGACCTTCCACCGCCCTGGCATGGCCCGCGTCCAGCATGCCGGCCAGAATGTCGTTGATAATCGCCCGCGGCTCTTCGGTGCGCGGGTTGTCGTCGGTGACAACCACGATATCGGCAAACTCTTCGGCGATAGCGCCCATCAGCGGACGCTTGCCTTTGTCGCGATCCCCGCCGCAGCCAAATACGCACCACAGTTTACCGCGACAGTGCAGACGCGCCGCCTGCAGCGCTTTTTCCAGCGCATCAGGCGTGTGGGCGTAATCAACGACCACGGTCGGTTTACCCGGCGCGGCGAACACTTCCATACGCCCGCATACCGGCTGCAGGCGCGCGGCGGTTTTCAGCAGATCGGCAAGCGGATAGCCCAGCGCCAGCAGGGTGGCTAAGGCCAGCAGCAGATTGCTGACGTTAAAGGCGCCCATCAGGCGGCTTTCGATCTCGCCGTTCCCCCAGCTGGAGGCAAACTGAATGGTGGCGCCGCTATCGTGATAGCTCACGGCGGTCGCTTTGAGCCAGCGACCCCGGCAGTTCGGGTTAATGTGATCTTCCATCGATACGGCAACCGCATCCGGCAGTTTCGCCAGCCAGCGGCGACCGACTTCATCGTCCGCATTAACAATCGCCTGCCCGCAATGGTGGGTTGAGTAGAGCAGCCATTTCGCCGCTTCGTAATGTTCCATATCACCGTGGTAATCGAGGTGATCGCGGCTCAGGTTGGTGAAGACCGAGGCGGCAAACTGCAGCGCGGCTACGCGATGCTGCACCAGCCCGTGGGAAGAGACTTCCATCGCGGCGAACGTCGCCCCCTGCCCTGCCAGGCCAGAGAGTACGTGTTGAACATCAACGGCCGAACCGGTGGTGTTTTCCGTTGGGATAACTTTCTCCAGCAGGCCATTGCCTACGGTTCCCATTACCGCGCTGGTTTCCCCCAGCAGCTGCGCCCACTGCGCCAGCAGCTGTGTCGTGGTGGTCTTGCCGTTAGTCCCGGTGACGCCCACCAGGCGCAGTTGTTCCGAAGGCTGATGGTAAAAACGCCCGGCCAGCGCGGATAAGCGCTCGTTGAGTTGGCTCAGATAGATAACCGGCACACCGTGCATTTCACGGATTTCGCCGTCATGGGCCTCATCTTTGGCCTCAGCAATAATGGCAGCAACACCTTGCGCTATCGCCTGCGGGATATAACGACGCCCGTCCGCCTGATGACCTAAAACCGCGACAAAAAGATCGCCAGAAGCAGCCACCCGGCTGTCCAGCGTCATTTCTCGCAGAATTCGCTCCGGCGCATTTGGCACCCACGGAGCGAGAAGGTCGCGCAAATTACGATCTGCCACCTGTTCCCTCGCCTTGATTAATCACTAATTCACTTTTTTCAGCCGTTGCCAGCGCATCCGGTTCAATGTTCATGGTGCGCAGTACGCCGCCCATGATGGCACCGAAGACCGGCGCGGAAACGGCGCCGCCGTAGTATTTACCCGCCTGCGGATCGTTGATCACCACCACCAGCGCAAAGCGCGGATGGCTGGCGGGCGCAACGCCTGCGGTGTAAGCAATGTATTTGTTGATGTAGCGGCCGTCGGGCCCTACTTTTTTCGCCGTACCGGTTTTAATGGCGATGCGATAGCCTTTGATCGCCGCCTTCACGCCGCCGCCGCCGGGCAGCGCCACGCTTTCCATCATATGAACAACGGTACGAACGAGTGATTCCGGGAAGACGCGCTCGCCCGGAACCGGTGGATCAACTTTGGTAATCGACAGCGGGCGATATATGCCGTAGCTGCCGATCGTTGCGTAGACTCGCGCTAACTGTAACGGGGTTACCATTAGCCCATAGCCGAAAGAAAAGGTGGCCCTCTCTATGTCAGACCACCGTTGTTTTTGAGGGTATAAGCCACTGCGTTCTCCGACCAACCCCAAATTGGTCGCTTTTCCGAGTCCAAAACGTGAGTAAGTATCTACTAACGCTGAGGACGGCATCGCTAACGCCAGCTTAGAAACACCGACGTTACTCGACTTCTGTAGTACCCCGGTCAGGGTCAATTCGCTGTAGCGCGCCACGTCTTTGATTTCGTGGCCGTTAATTCGATAGGGAATGGTGTTCAGTACGGTATTTTCGTTAACAATGCCGCGCTGAAGCGCCGTCATCACCACCATCGGCTTCACCGTTGAACCCGGCTCAAACACGTCGGTAATGGCGCGGTTACGCATCGTATCTTTGGAGGTACCCGCGAAATTATTCGGGTTGTACGACGGGCTGTTGGCCATCGCCAGCACTTCGCCGGTGTTAACGTCGACCAGAACCGCGGTACCTGACTCCGCTTTGTTGAACGCCACCGCATTATTCAGCTCGCGATACACCAGCGCCTGCAGGCGTTCGTCAATGCTCAGCGCCAGGTTATGCGCGGCCTGGCTATCGGTGGACGAAATATCTTCGATTACCCGACCATAGCGGTCTTTACGCACGATACGCTCGCCGGGCTGGCCGGTAAGCCACTTATCAAAGCTCTTCTCTACGCCCTCAATCCCCTGGCTATCGACGTTAGTGAAGCCAATGAGGTGAGCGGTTACTTCGCCAGACGGATAGTAGCGGCGGGACTCTTCCCGCAGATGAATCCCCGGCAGCTTCAATTTACGGATGTAGTCGGCCATATCAGGGTTCACCTGACGCGCCAGATAGATAAAACGCATCCGTGGATTGGTATTGATGCGCGATGCCAGCTGATCCAGCGGCATATTCAGCGCATCGGCCAGCGCCTTCCAGCGGTTGTCCAGGGTCACGCCCCCGGCTTCATGCAGCTCTTTCGGGTCAGCCCAGATAGCTTTTACCGGCACGCTCACCGCCAGCGGGCGGCCGGAACGATCGGTTATCATTCCGCGCGCGGTAGAGACTTCCTGCACGCGCAGAGAACGCATATCGCCCTGGCGTACCAGCATGTCCGGGCTAATCACCTGTAGCCAGGCCACGCGGCCCAGCAGGAAGCCCAGCGCCAGCAGAATACAGCCGCACAGCAACGCAAAACGCCAACTGATAAAGTTGGCCTGTTCTTCCTGACGTTTTGCTTTTGGCGTTTTCGGCGCTGCTTTCATGCGTCGCAATAATCCTTATTTCTGTACAACGATATTTTCTTGTGATGGATCGACGTGCTGCATCTGCAGCTTCTCGGTCGCGATCCGCTCAACCCGACTGTGATCGCCGAGAGCATTTTCTTCGAGGATCAGGTTGCGCCATTCAATATCCAGCGCGTCGCGTTCCAGCACCAGCTGTTCGCGCTGCGCGGTTAAGAGGCGAGTATGGTGCGCCGTTGTCACCACCGTAATCGCCGTAATAATGATGCAAATGAACAGGCAGAGTGGCAGCTTCCCAAACCGCAGAAGGTCGTCTCCGATCACGCCAGGCAAAGCATGGCGCTCGTTGCTTCCTATCGACCCTTTCACCTTGCTTAGGGCTTCTGTCACTCTGCCGATCATGCGTTCGTCCTCTCTGCAATACGCAGAACTGAACTACGGGCACGAGGATTTTCAGCTACCTCTTTTTCGCCCGGCATCAACTTGCCTAATGCTCTTAGCTCACGGCCGCCCAGTTTTTTAAGCTGCTCTTCGGTCATCGGTAACCCTGCCGGAACCTGCGGACCGCGGCTTTGCTCGCGCATAAAGCGTTTCACAATACGGTCTTCCAGCGAGTGGAAACTGATGATTGAGAGCCGCCCGCCCGGGGCCAGCACGCTGAGCGAGCTTTTTAGCGCCTGCTCTATCTCCTCCAGTTCACTGTTCACCCAAATGCGCACCGCCTGGAAGGTACGGGTCGCGGGATGTTTGAATTTATCTTTCACCGGCGTCGCCGCCGCAACGACCTCCGCCAGCTCTTTGGTACGCGTCATCGGTTCCACACGGTTGCGTTCAACGATGGCGCGGGCAATGCGTTTACCAAAGCGCTCTTCGCCGAAGGTTTTGATGACCCAGGCGATATCGGCTTCGTCGGCGGTTTGTAGCCATTCAGCGGCTGACTGGCCGCGCGTCGGATCCATGCGCATATCCAGCGGACCATCGCGCATAAAAGAGAAGCCACGTTCAGCGTCATCCAGCTGCGGTGAAGAGACGCCAAGATCGAGCAGAATACCGTCGATCTTGCCGGTTAGATTGCGCTCGCCAACATAGTCGGCCAGCTGAGAAAAAGGACCATGAACGATGGAAAAGCGGGGATCATCGATAGTTTTCGCGACGGCGATAGCCTGCGGGTCGCGATCGATCGCCAGCAGGCGTCCCTCCGCTCCCAGCTGGGAGAGAATCAGGCGCGAGTGACCGCCGCGGCCAAAGGTACCATCAATGTAGATACCGTCAGGACGAATATTCAGGCCGTTAACGGCTTCATCCAGAAGTACCGTAGTGTGTTTATAATTTTCCATCATTTTACAAAGACAAATCCTGCAGGCGCTCCGACAGTTCCCCGGAAGCGGACTGCTCAGCGTCGATATCTTCCTTGACCCGTTGATACCAGGTCGTTTCGTCCCACAGCTCAAACTTATTGAACTGCCCGACCAGCATCACTTCTTTTGTCAGCCCGGCGTGTTGCCGCAGCACCGGGGCGATTAATAGCCTCCCGGCGCTATCCATCTGACATTCGCTGGCATGTCCCAGAAGCAAACGCTGTACGCGCCGCTCGGTGGGGTTCATGCTCGATAAACGCGATAATTTTTGCTCGATGATTTCCCATTCAGGCAAAGGGTAAAGCAGCAGGCACGGGTGATGGATGTCAATGGTGCACACCAATTGACCGGAAGCGTTCTCGATCAGCCCGTCGCGGTAGCGCGTCGGTACGGCCAGACGGCCTTTACTGTCGAGATTGACTAACGTTGCCCCACGGAACATGCCAGCCTCACCCCTTTTCGCCACTTTACCCCACAAATTCCCACAAGAAGGAGTTTACGGAGCGGAGGAAAAGCTTGTCAAGCCAGCACGAATGCCAACAGAGCTCAAAAACCCATTATTTACAGCCGATATTCGCCCTGAGGAAAAATCAACCAACAAACGAGGCAAATTAACGTTATGAATATCGGTAAGAAAACAACCAACAAACTTGTAACAGTTAAAGCAGCAAAATATCTTCTAAGGGAAAATATAAAGTGTCAGTTTGCGACGCGAGCGGCATTTTAGGCCATTCTGGTGACCGTTAACAGCACCAGTTTTCACAGGAGAGGCACTCTTACTGCGGGGTACAGCGCTTATCGCTACCATAATAGCGAGGAAATGAGTGTTAATTCAGCAACTCACCCGCTGAATGTAACAAAATAATACAAATAAATACGCTAATCCTTTTATGGGCTAATTAAACCGCGAAATAAATGGCGCGAAGAATAAAATTAAAAGAGATGTCAGGAAGATTAAGGATTTGTCTGAAAGATCCTTAACCCTGCAATTTTTGCGTCATCTCAGCGGATTATCGCCAGACGCGTCTCCGTCTGGCGAATGCTCTACGAATAATCCTGGTCACGCGCTTAGCGGCGATTCAGGCTGCCGCGACGATAAAGATTGCGCCGGATACGGCTTAACCCAGGTTTCGGCTTACGCGGTTCATCAAGGCTGGCGAGCACGATCTCCAGCACGCGCTCCGCCACGTCGCGGTGGCGCTGGGCTACGGCTAAAACGGGACACTGGAGGAAATCCAGCAGCTCATTATCGCCAAAAGTGGCAATAGCCAGCTCAGAAGGCAGCTTCCCTTCCCGGCGCAGCGTGACGTCCATCACCCCCTGCAGCAGCGGAAACGAAGTCGTAAACAGCGCCTGAGGCATTGGATGCGTTTCCAGCCACTTTTCAAAGAGCTGCGCCGCGGCTTCGCGCTCGTAGCTGTTTGCATAGAGGAAATTCACCTCTCGCGGATCGTCCTTCCATGCCGTACGGAATCCCTGCTCGCGCAGGAAGCTCACCGAAAGCTCCGGCAGCGCGCCAAGGTACAGCACCGTTTCAGCCGGAAACTTACGCAATTCCGCACCGAGCATTTCAGCATCGTCCTGATCGGCGCCCACCACGCTGGTGAAGTGCTCTCGATCGAGCGCGCGGTCGAGCGCGACAATCGGGAACGGATCGTTAGCCCAGCGCTGATAGAACGGATGTTCAGGCGGTAATGAGGTGGAAACGATTATCGCGTCGACCTGACGCTGCAGCAGATGCTCAATGCAGCGCATTTCGTTATCCGGCTGATCCTCGGAGCAGGCGATCAATAGTTGATAGCCGCGCTGGCGCGCCTGACGCTCCAGGTAATTAGCGATGCGCGTATAGCTGGTGTTTTCCAGGTCCGGGATAACCAGACCAATGGACCGCGTACGTCCTGCACGCAAGCCTGCAGCAACCGCATTCGGATGATAGTTGTGCTCACGAACCACCGCCATCACCTTTTCAACAGTTTTATCGCTAACGCGATACTGCTTCGCTTTCCCATTAATCACATAGCTAGCGGTCGTTCGCGAGACACCGGCCAGCCGGGCGATTTCATCCAGTTTCACAATTGCCCCTTGGGTAATAAGTACAGAACATAACCATTCTTCAGGTATGGATTCGTTTTTATAACATCTAAGCGCAGAAAAGTAAGCGCAGCAACCGCTTTAGTCCACAGTTCCCACCGATTTCGCAAAAAAATAGCCCGACAGGCTGTGTCGGGCTATTTTTACGTCGGTTTCAGCGGCTCAGCGCATGATTTTGTCGCCGCGCGACAATCCGACTACGCCCGAGCGGGCGACTTCAACAATTCGCGCCACGTCGCGCAGCGAAGCCAAAAACGCATCCAGCTTATCGCTGGTTCCCGCCAGCTGAACGGTATAGATAGACGGCGTGACGTCGATAATTTGCCCACGGAAGATTTCCGTATTGCGCTTGACCTCATCGCGTCCATAGCCGCTGGCCTGGACCTTCACCAGCATAATTTCACGCTCAACGTGCGCGCCTTGTCCGAGCTCGTTAACGCGCAGCACGTCGACCAGCTTGTGCAACTGCTTTTCTATCTGCTCAATCGCTTTCTCATCGCCAACGGTTTGAATCGTCATTCTGGATAACGTCGGATCGTCCGTCGGCGCTACCGTCAGGCTTTCAATATTATAACCGCGCTGCGAAAAGAGGCCGATCACGCGGGATAGCGCGCCCGATTCGTTCTCCAGTAATACTGATAATATCCGGCGCATAATCAGGTCCTCTCCGTTTTGCTCAGCCACATCTCGTCCATACCGCCGCCGCGAATCTGCATGGGGTATACATGCTCACTGCCGTCAACCGTTACATCAACGAAAACCAGTCGATTATTACGCACCTGCTCCAGCGCCTCAGCGAGCTTCGCTTCCAGCTCCTGCGGGTCGCTGATACGAATCCCCACGTGGCCGTAGGCTTCCGCGACGCGAGCAAAATCAGGCAATGACTCCATATAGGATTGTGAATGACGGCCAGAGTAAAGCATATCCTGCCACTGCTTCACCATCCCGAGGTAGCGGTTATTGAGGTTCAGCACCAGCACCGGCAGCTCGTACTGCAGCGCGGTGGAGAGCTCCTGAATATTCATCTGGATGCTGCCATCGCCGGTCACGCAAATCACCGTTTCTTCCGGTAGCGCCATCTTCACGCCCAGCGCGGCGGGAAGGCCAAATCCCATCGTTCCCAGACCACCTGAGTTGATCCAACGCCGCGGTTTGTCGAAAGGATAATAAAGCGCCGCGAACATCTGATGCTGACCCACATCGGACGTCACGTACGCATCGCCGTGCGTCAGCCGCCAGATGGTCTCAATTACCGCCTGCGGTTTAATCTTGCCGCTTTGCGTGTCGTACTGCAGGCAATGACGCGCGCGCCACTGCTCAATCTGCTGCCACCAGTCGCGGATTTCATCCAGCGGCTGCTGCGTCTCTTCATGGTCGAGCAGTTCCAGCATCTGTTCCAGCACCAGGCGGGCGTCGCCAACGATAGGCACGTCGGCAGGAACGGTCTTGGATATCGAAGTGGGATCGATATCAATATGCAGCACCGTCGCGTTCGGACAGTACCTGGCCAGATTATTCGTTGTACGATCGTCGAAGCGCACGCCAACGGCGAAAATCACGTCGGAATGGTGCATGGTCATATTGGCTTCATAGGTCCCATGCATGCCCAGCATCCCTAACGCCTGCTGGTGCGAGGCAGGGAAGGCGCCCAGCCCCATTAGCGAAGACGCCACCGGCAGCTTCAGTTTCTCAACCAGCGTGAACAGCTGCGGTTCACATTGCGCATTAATCGCCCCGCCACCGACGTAAACCACCGGTTTTTTAGCCGCCACCAGCGTCTGCAGCGCACGTTTAATCTGCCCTTTATGACCCGACGTCGTCGGATTATAAGAGCGCATGCTGACCGTATCTGGCCAGGCGTACGGCAGTTTTTTCGCCGGATTGAGAATATCTTTCGGTAGATCCACGACGACCGGGCCGGGACGCCCGCTGGCTGCCAGCCAGAACGCTTTTTTCAGCACGCCGGGAATATCTTCGGTTTGCTTAACCAGAAAGCTGTGTTTTACCACCGGTCGGGAGATCCCCACCATGTCGCACTCCTGGAAAGCATCGTAGCCAATTAAGGACGTCGCGACCTGGCCGGAAAGAATCACCAGCGGAATGGAATCCATATAAGCAGTCGCAATGCCGGTAATCGCGTTAGTCGCCCCCGGACCCGAGGTCACCAGGACTACCCCGACCTCGCCCGTTGCGCGCGCAAGGCCATCCGCCATATGCACGGCAGCTTGCTCATGGCGGACCAGTACGTGATCGATTCCGCCAAGGGTGTGTAACGCATCATAGATATCGAGGACCGCGCCCCCGGGATAACCGAACACCTGCTTGACGCCCTGATCGACCAGCGACTGGACGACCATTTCGGCTCCTGACAACATCTCCATGGTTTGCCTCCCGGCTTATAGTTTTTAACGACAGCGGAATCCGATTTCCGCGCGCTCGCACAGGACGAAGCGCAAAAGCTTCGTCCTGAGGTGAATAGACTGCATGCCGTTACCATAACTGCTCGCTAACGGGCAGGCAATTGGCGACCGTCGGCACCTAAGAGGCATTAAAAGGATAAAAGAAAGGTTCGCAGCTAAAACACGGTGAAAAACTTCGGAGATAAGAAAATATGATAGTCAATGCTCGGGGAAAATAACCAACTACAGCAAATCATCCATTTTTTAACGGGCAGCGCCGGGGGCGGACAATCGCAAACAGAATAAAATTCTACGTTTAGTGATTTTTGTCACACAAAGCAGGAGCCGAAGCCCCCGTTTGTATCGCGACCGTTTAGCGCTGGCAGATATTGACCAGCAATTCTTCCATCCACTGATGCCCTTTATCACGGCCCGCCGCTTCATGCCATGAAAGATAGCAGGTACGGCTATTAACTTTCAGCGGCAACGGTAATATTTGCAAATCCAGCTTATCGGCAAACTCGCTGGCTAACCAGCGCGGTGCGATAGCAACCATATTGGTCTGGGAAACCACATTTAATACGCTGACCATCGCGTTACCTTGATAAGCAATACGCGATTGTTTATCCGCGGTGTCATACCATGGCTGGCTAAATGAAGCGTATCGGTCGAGAGCGACAACCGCGTGCTCCTCCTGATAAATATCATTTTCCATCATTGGGCCAGAGATACGCGGATGTTTCCGGCTCGCCACCAGCACCATTTCATCTTTAAATAAAGGCACGCAGGCAAACTCAGGGCGACGAAACTCTTCATAACCAATAACGAATTCAATTTCCTGATAACGTAATTGATGTTCCGTGTTTTGATTCAATGCTGATTTAAAGACCAAATGAATGTTGGGCGCAATCTCGCCAACTTTGTTGAAAATAACCGAAGTCAATGCATTATCCAGCGGGCTGCAAACGCATAAATTAAAGACCCGCTCGCTGCTGAGCGGCTCGAAGCCCGAGCCCGGCAACTCGTTCTGCACTAATTGTAATGCCTGTCGTACAGAACCAAATAGCTGATAAGCACGCGCCGTTGGCTGGATGCCGCGTCCATAACGAACAAACAGCTCATCATTAAACATCACTTTCAGTCTTGATACGGCATTGCTGACCGCCGGCTGCGACATCCCCAGGGAGTGTGCCGCACGGGTGATATTTTGTTCCTGCATTACCGCATCAAATACGGTTAACAGATTCAGGTCGACCATTCTCAGCTGAGGTTTTGCGTTTTCCACCTCTGAGTCCGGCTTATATTCAGTATTTTCTTTTAACATATTTAACTCCACTGTCACGCTAAATTCCCTTTGCCAAAGTGCAGTAATTAATTCTGAAAATATCATTTACCATGCATATGACATTTACAAAAGGGCAAAGATGAATTTTAGGAATATATTAAGGTTATGAGTGGCGACGAAAATTCTGCAGTTGAACGTACCCGCAACCCTCTAACCATATTGTTTACTTGATAAAACCAAGTGTACCCATAAATATCAAAAATAAACAATAACAGCAGCGGTTAACTATAATTTAAGCACTATTACAATATCGGTTTAAGCCGCCCTTAACATTCACATTTTATTATCATTGATAATTCCCCCTTACAAACATGGACACATTCAGCAAACAAATAAATTCAGCTATTTCATTAAGATATGATTCTGGCCAGGCGCGCTATCCTTGCGGCTCTCAGCGAAAATCAAAATTATCAAATAGTGAAAATATCTCAACATGCGCTGATGTCCTAAAAAGGATCATCGGCAAAAAAGCGCGATCGTCAGCACAATTAGCTAATTCTTCCCTCGGGTAAAAAGACCTTTTGTTCACCCAAGGGTTGACATCAAACCCCATATCCAGTAACTCTAAATGCATAACGATTTCATCTGGAGCATGACGCAATGATTCGCAGCATTCGCTTTCTCAGCCTACTACTACTAAACGCATCCATTTTGCGCGGTAGGCTGTTGGGCGACGTTCATCGTTAAGTCATCTTCCAGCAAGACTATAAAACCCGCGCCAATGCGCGGGTTTTTTTATGCTCGTAAGCAAGGCGCCAGGACACAGACCAAGGATCTAAACCATGAGCCAGCAAGTCATTATTTTCGATACGACCTTACGCGACGGTGAACAAGCGTTACAAGCCAGCCTGAGTGTGAAAGAGAAACTGCAGATTGCTATGGCCCTGGAGCGGATGGGCGTTGACGTCATGGAAGTGGGCTTCCCAGTCTCGTCTCCAGGCGACTTTGAATCCGTGCAAACCATCGCGCGCACGATCAAAAACAGCCGCGTTTGCGCCCTGGCCCGCTGCGTAGAAAAAGATATCGATGTTGCAGCAGAATCATTAAAAGTGGCGGAAGCGTTCCGTATTCATACTTTTATCGCCACCTCGCCGATGCATATCGCCACCAAGCTGCGCAGTAACCTGGATGAGGTTATTGAACGTGCCATCTATATGGTGAAGCGCGCACGCAACTACACTGACGATGTCGAGTTTTCCTGTGAAGACGCTGGCCGTACGCCGATTGCCGATCTGGCTCGCGTCGTTGAAGCCGCGATTAATGCAGGCGCAACAACCATCAATATTCCGGATACCGTCGGCTACACCATGCCGTTCGAATTCGCCAACATCATCACCGGTTTGTACGAACGCGTGCCTAACATCGACAAGGCCATTATCTCCGTCCATACCCATGACGACTTAGGCATCGCGGTCGGCAACGCCCTCGCCGCGGTCCACGCCGGCGCTCGCCAGGTTGAAGGCGCGATGAACGGTATCGGCGAACGCGCCGGCAACTGCTCGCTGGAAGAAGTGATCATGGCGATTAAAGTGCGCAAAGACATTATGAATGTGCACACCCGCATTAATCACCAGGAAATCTGGCGTACCAGCCAGACCGTCAGCCAGATTTGTAATATGCCGATCCCTGCCAACAAAGCTATCGTCGGAACCGGCGCCTTTGCCCACTCTTCCGGTATTCACCAGGACGGCGTGCTGAAGAATCGCGAAAACTACGAAATCATGACGCCGGAATCTATCGGCCTGAACCAGGTGCAGCTGAACCTGACCTCACGCTCCGGCCGCGCGGCGGTGAAACACCGTATGGAAGAGATGGGCTATAAAGACACCGACTACAACATGGACCATCTGTATGACGCGTTCCTCAAGCTGGCGGATAAAAAGGGCCAGGTATTTGACTATGACCTGGAAGCGTTAGCCTTCATTAATAAACAGCAGGAAGAACCGGAGCATTTCCGCCTGGATTACTTCAGCGTGCAGTCCGGCTCCAGCGATATCGCAACCGCCTCCGTGAAGCTGGCCTGCGGGGATGAAACAAAAGCTGAGGCCGCCAACGGTAACGGTCCGGTGGACGCCATTTATCAGGCCATTAACCGCATCACCGGCTATGAGATTGAGCTGGTCAAATATGACCTCAACGCCAAGGGTCAGGGTAAGGATGCGCTGGGCCAGGTGGACATCGTGGCGAATTACAACGGCCGCCGCTTCCACGGCGTGGGTCTGGCGACGGATATCGTGGAATCTTCCGCGAAAGCCATGGTTCACGTCCTGAACAATATCTGGCGCGCCGCTGAAGTCGAAAAAGAATTGCAACGCAAAGCTCAGAATAAAGAGAACAATAAGGAAACCGTGTAATGTCGAAGAATTACCATATTGCTGTTTTACCAGGTGATGGTATTGGCCCGGAAGTCATGAACCAGGCGATGAAAGTACTGGAAGCCGTTCGCCACCGTTTTGATATGCGCATTACCACCAGCCAGCACGACGTCGGCGGTGTCGCCATCGATCGTCAGGGCACTCCCCTGCCGCAGACTACCGTCGAAGGCTGCGAGCAGGCCGACGCGATCCTGTTTGGCTCCGTTGGCGGACCGAAATGGGAGCACCTGCCGCCCGCGGAGCAGCCGGAGCGCGGCGCGCTGCTGCCCCTGCGTAAGCATTTCAAATTATTCAGCAACCTGCGCCCGGCTAAGCTGTACCAGGGCCTGGAAGAGTTTTGCCCGCTGCGCGCCGATATCGCCGCTAACGGCTTCGACATTTTATGCGTCCGCGAACTGACTGGCGGCATTTACTTCGGCCAGCCGAAAGGCCGTGAAGGCAGCGGCCAGCATGAGAAAGCGTTCGATACCGAGGTGTATCATCGCTTTGAGATTGAGCGTATCGCCCATATTGCGTTCGAGTCCGCCCGCAAGCGTCGCCACAAAGTGACCTCGATTGATAAAGCGAACGTGCTGCAGTCTTCTATTTTGTGGCGTGAAATCGTTAGTGAAGTCAGTAAGCAGTATCCTGACGTTGAGCTGTCGCATATGTATATCGACAACGCCACCATGCAGCTGATCAAAGATCCGTCCCAGTTTGACGTCCTGCTGTGCTCCAATCTTTTCGGCGACATCCTGTCTGACGAATGCGCCATGATTACCGGTTCAATGGGCATGCTGCCGTCCGCCAGCCTCAACGAGCAAGGCTTTGGTTTATATGAACCCGCAGGCGGCTCCGCGCCGGATATCGCCGGTAAAAACATCGCTAACCCCATCGCGCAGATCCTCTCCCTGGCGCTGCTGCTGCGCTATAGCCTGGATGCCGATAACGCGGCAACCGCGATTGAAAATGCGATCAACCGCGCATTAGAAGAAGGCGTACGTACCGGCGATTTAGCGCGCGGCGCGGCGGCGGTCAGTACCGATGAAATGGGCGATATCATTGCCCGCTATGTCGCTGAAGGGGTGTAATCATGGCGAAGACGTTATACGAAAAGTTGTTCGATGCTCACGTGGTTTATGAAGCGCAAAACGAAACCCCGCTGCTGTATATTGACCGCCATCTGGTTCACGAAGTGACCTCGCCGCAGGCGTTTGACGGTCTGCGCGCCCACAAGCGCCCGGTACGTCAGCCGGGCAAAACCTTCGCCACGATGGATCACAACGTTTCGACGCAGACGAAAGACATTAACGCGTCCGGCGAAATGGCACGTATCCAGATGCAGGAGTTAATTAAAAACTGCAAAGAGTTCGGCGTGGAACTGTACGATCTGAACCACCCTTTCCAGGGCATCGTCCACGTGATGGGGCCGGAACAGGGCGTCACCCTGCCGGGTATGACCATCGTCTGCGGCGACTCACACACGGCAACCCATGGTGCATTCGGCGCGCTGGCCTTCGGTATCGGCACCTCTGAAGTCGAACACGTCCTGGCTACGCAGACGCTGAAGCAGGGTCGCGCTAAAACCATGAAGATCGAAGTCAAAGGTAAAGCGGCTCCGGGCATCACCGCCAAAGACATCGTTCTGGCGATCATCGGTAAAACCGGCAGCGCCGGCGGTACCGGGCACGTTGTTGAATTTTGCGGCGAAGCCATTCGCGATTTAAGCATGGAAGGCCGCATGACCTTGTGCAATATGGCTATCGAAATGGGCGCGAAAGCAGGCCTGGTCGCGCCTGACCAGACCACATTTGATTACGTGAAAGGCCGCCTGCACGCGCCGAAAGGCAAGGATTTTGACGAAGCCGTCGCCTGGTGGAAAACCCTGACCACCGATGATGGCGCGACGTTTGACAGCGTTGTCACCCTGCAGGCGGAAGAGATTGCCCCGCAGGTCACCTGGGGCACCAACCCAGGCCAGGTCATCTCCGTCACCGATATCATCCCGGACCCGGCATCATTCACCGACCCGGTAGAGCGCGCGAGCGCGGAAAAAGCGCTGGCCTATATGGGCCTGAAATCTGGCGTACCGTTAACCGACGTGGCGATTGATAAAGTCTTTATCGGCTCCTGCACCAACTCGCGTATCGAAGACTTACGCGCGGCGGCCGAAATCGCTAAAGGCCGCAAAGTCGCGCCGGGCGTTCAGGCGCTGGTCGTGCCAGGCTCTGGTCCGGTAAAAGCGCAGGCCGAAGCCGAAGGCCTGGATAAAATCTTTATTGAAGCCGGTTTTGAGTGGCGTTTACCCGGCTGCTCCATGTGCCTGGCGATGAACAACGACCGCCTGAACCCGGGCGAGCGCTGCGCCTCCACCAGCAACCGTAACTTTGAAGGCCGTCAGGGCCGCGGCGGGCGCACTCACCTGGTCAGCCCGGCCATGGCAGCCGCGGCGGCCGTTACCGGTCATTTCGCCGATATCCGTAGCTTGAAATAAGGAAACCATCATGGCAGAGAAATTTACCCAACATACCGGCCTGGTGGTTCCGCTGGACGCCGCGAACGTCGATACCGATGCAATCATTCCAAAGCAGTTCCTGCAGAAAGTCACGCGTACCGGTTTTGGCGCCCATCTGTTTAACGACTGGCGCTTCCTGGACGACAAAGGCGAACAGCCTAACCCGGAATTCGTGCTGAACTTCCCGGAATATAAAGGCGCCTCTATCCTGCTGGCGCGGGAAAACTTCGGCTGCGGCTCTTCGCGCGAGCACGCGCCGTGGGCGCTGACCGATTACGGTTTTAAAGTCGTCATCGCGCCGAGCTTCGCCGATATCTTCTACGGCAACAGCTTTAACAATCAGCTGCTGCCGGTCACCCTGAGCGAAGCGCAGGTCGATGAGCTGTTTAAGCTGGTCCACTCTCAGCCGGGCATTAAGTTTGAAGTCGATCTGGAAGCCGAAGTGGTTAAAGCAGGCGATAAATCTTACAGCTTTAAAATTGACGCTTTCCGCCGCCACTGCATGCTGAACGGTCTGGACAGCATCGGCCTGACTTTGCAGCATGAAGAGGCGATCTCAGCCTATGAGAAAAAACAGCCGGCCTTTATGAATTAAGGCAGCCGCCATGTATATCTCAGCCCGGACCGCGATCCGGGCTTTTTTTTCGCCGGTAAAAATGAGATCTGGCGCACATATATCAATATTCGTCGCTATAACGGGGCGACATTTTCGCCGCGATAAAAATAAATCATTATCAATTGGGCATCTATTCAATCATTCCCCTACTCTTTTTGTGTCATTCCACAAGTACAAGTAAAAAATCGATTGAAATATTTAAGGTAAAAACACTAATGTGTAAATAAATTGTTAATCCCATAGAATCACGCTATAGCTCCGCGCAAAAAAAAGCATTATTTTTCTATTAAACGCCTCGTTATCTTTCCCCACAGAGAAATATTAACTTTGGACAGGCCAGAATCGCCGTAAAAGGCCATCAGGCATCCAGTGGAGAGAGCATATGAGCCACTATCCCCATCTTTTTTCCCCGTTGACCATTAACGGAATGACAATAAAAAACCGCATCATCATGCCGCCAATGGGCACTAACCTGGCGAGCCTGAACGGGGAAGTCACGCAGGAGCAGATTGACTACTATGAGCTACGCGCGCGGGGCGGCACAGGACTCATCACTATCGAGAATATTTGCATCGATTTTCCTTTCGCCTCTAACGGCACTACGCAGCTGCGTATCGATAACGATCAATATATTCCGCGCCTGTTCAAATTAACCGAAACCTTACATAAACACGGCGCCTGCGTCAGTATTCAATTAAACCACGCCGGCGCGTCGGCCTATGCGTATCGCCTGAACGGCGAAATGCCGCTGTCTTCTTCCAGCACGCCGTCCAAAAAGAACGGGAATATTCCCCGCCCGATGACGCACGATGAGATATATCATGCCGTCGATAAATTTGGTGACGCGGCGGAGCGCGTTCGCCGCGCTGGATTCGACTGCGTGGAAATTCACGCCGGCCACTCTTATTTAATTAGCCAGTTTTTATCACCGCTGTTTAATAAGCGCACCGATGAATTTGGCGGCAGCGTAGAGAATCGCGCCAGAATATTAACCCTAATCGTCGATAAGGTACGGGCCTGCGTAGGCCCGCGTTTTCCGGTCAGCCTGCGTATTAGCGCCGATGACTTTCTGAAAGGTGGAAATACGCTCGAAGACTCCTTGCAGATCCTCGAACTGTGTCAGGAAAAAGTGGATATTATCAACGTCTCCGCCGCGCAAAACGACAACCTCAATTTCCAGATTGACCAGATGTCTCTGGAAGATGGCTGGAAGCGCTATCTCTCTCGCGCGGTACGCGACAAATTCCACAAGCCCACGGTGATTGCCGGCAACATCCGTACCCCGAAAGTCGCCGAAGATATTATCGCCAGCGGCGATGCCGACCTGATTGCCATTGGCCGCGGCCTGATCGCCGAGCCGGAGTGGGTGCAAAAAGTTCAAAGCGGCAACGAACGTCTGATGCGGAAATGCATCTCCTGCAACATTGGCTGCGCGGATCACCGCATCGCCCGCTCCCGCCCTCTTCGCTGCTCGATCAACCCGGATATCATCCACGGCGACGCGTATAAGCAGCAGCGCGTGATCCGCGATACCAACGTCGTGGTCATCGGCGCGGGTACGGCGGGAATGGAAGCGGCCTGCACCGCGGCTGAAGTCGGCTGCCATACCTGGCTGCTGGAAGAGAAGCACAGCATCGGCGGACTGGCCAGCGAGATCTCCCTGCTGCCGGAGAAAAAGCGTATCGCTGATTTTCCGCAGTTTATGAAAAACCGTATCGCCTCGCTCGATAACCTGATGCTGCAGGTCGGCAGACGCGCCACCGTGGCGTCCGTTTCCGCTCTTCGCCCGGATTTAATCGTCAACGCCACCGGTTCAGTGCCCCTGCTGCCGCCCATTGAAGGACTGCGCGAGAACATCGATGTCGAAGGCGGGAACGTCTTCTCCATTACCAACATGATTCATCATCTGGACCAGTTTGCCGATGCTACAGGTAAACGCATCGCCGTCGTCGGCGCAGGCGCCGTGGGTCTGGACGTCATCGAGTACTTCTCCGCGCGCGGTGCCAGCGCCGTGCTTATCGAGATGCAGGACGCGCCGGGTCGCGATCTGGACATCATTACCAAAAACGCCATGTTGACCATGCTGGATGAACATCACGTGGAACAGCACATGCGCACGCAGCTGGTTGCCGTCACCCCGAAGCATTTCACCGTTAAAAATGCGGATGGCACCTTCGACATTCCTTTCGATTACGGCTTCGTCTGCCTGGGAATGTGCGCCAACACCGCCGGTCTCACTGAGATTGAACAATGGGCCAGAGCCAATAACGTAAAAATAATGAACATCGGCGACAGCCTGATGGCCCGGCGAATCATTGATGGCGTGCGCGAAGGGCGCAACGTGCTGGACACCCTCGAAGATATGGGGGCTCTCGGCAACCGCGAATCGACAAAAATTCCATTTCTAACATATTGAGGATTTTATCATGGCAGAACGTATTACCGGACATACCGAGCTGATTGGCCTGATTGCGACTCCGATTCGCCACAGCATGTCGCCAACCATGCATAACGAAGCTTTTGCTCATCTGGGGCTGGACTACGTTTACCTGGCCTTCGAAGTCGGTAATGAAGAGCTGAAAGACGTGGTACAGGGCTTTCGCGCGTTAAAACTGCGCGGCTGTAACGTCTCCATGCCGAACAAAACGGAGATTTGCCAGTATCTGGACAAGCTCTCGCCGGCGGCAGAACTGGTTGGCGCGGTGAATACCGTGGTGAACGACAATGGCGTCCTGACCGGCCACATTACCGATGGCACCGGCTATATGCGCGCGCTCAAAGAAGAGGGCATTGATATCATCGGCAAAAAAATGACCGTTCTGGGCGCAGGCGGCGCGGCAACCGCGCTCTGCGTTCAGGCCGCGCTCGATGGCGTCAAAGCGATCTCCATCTTTAACCGCAAAGATAAGTTCTTCGCCAATGCAGAACAGACCGTCGCCAAAATCCGTAATAACACCAACTGCGAGATCCACCTGTTCGATCTGGACGATCATGACAAACTGCGCGCGGAAATCGACAGCAGCGTCATTCTGACCAACGCCACCGGCGTGGGTATGAAACCGTTTGAAGGCCAGATGCTGCTGCCTGATGACAGCTTCCTGCGCCCGGATCTGATCGTTTCTGACGTGGTCTATAACCCGCGCAAAACTTATCTGCTGGAAGTGGCCGAGAAAAAAGGCTGCCGCACCATCAACGGTCTGGGGATGATGCTCTGGCAAGGCGCGCGCGCTTTTGAAATCTGGACGGGCAAAGAAATGCCGGTTGAACACGTCAAAAATATCCTGTTCTAAGGATGGGCGCGATGAAAAATCCATATGTCCCAACGGCGGCTGGGCTCTATCTTAACTACCTGATCCACGGCATGGGGGTTTTGTTAATTACCCTCAATATGGCGAATCTGCAGGAACAGTGGGGAACCGACGCTGCCGGCGTCTCCATCGTCATTTCGTCGCTCGGGATCGGTAAGCTCGCCACGATCGTCACAGGATTCCTGTCCGACCGTTTTGGCCGTAAACCTTTTATCTATCTCGGCATCGCCAGCTATCTGGTGTTTTTCCTCGGTATTTTACTGACGAAAAACATTTATATGGCCTACTTCTTCGGCATTATGGCGGGCCTGGCGAACAGCTTCCTCGACTCCGGGACCTACCCGGCGCTGATGGAAGCCTTCCCTAACTCCGCCAGCCGGGCAAATGTGCTGATCAAAGCCTTTGTCTCTGCCGGGCAGTTCCTGCTGCCGTTCATTATCGGTGCGCTGATTTGGGCGAATATGTGGTACGGATGGTCGTTTATTATCGCCGCTGTATTGATGATTATTAGCGCTATCTACCTGATAAAAATGCCTTTCCCGGACCATCGGGCGAAAAAGGAAACCGCAGAAAAATCGTCGGCCGCCGCCGTTGCCCCGCAGGCGAACGCCGGCAAGCTGGATATGGCCATCTTTACCCTGTACGGCTATATCGGTATGGCGACTTTTTATCTGGTCAGCCAGTGGTTAGCGCAGTACGGCGAGTTCGTTGCCGGCATCCCGCACGAGTCGGCCATTAAACTCCTGAGCGTCTATACTGCCGGTTCCCTGACGTGCGTGTTCGTCACCGCGGCCTTTGTCAAAGAGGTATTTAGCTCGGCCGTCGCCATGATCGTTTACACTTTCCTGTCGATGATGTCACTGCTGATCGTTTGCCTGTTCCCTACGCCGATGATAGTGACCGGCTTCGCCTTTGTCATCGGCTTTGCCGCCGCCGGCGGCGTGCTGCAGATAGGCGCGACCATTATGGCCATGAGCTTCCCGAACGGAAAAGGCAAAGCCACCGGGATCTTTTATACCGCAGGAAGTCTGGCCAGCTTTACGATCCCGCTGATCACGGCAAAACTGTCGAAGATGGGTATCGCCAGCATTATGTGGTTCGATCTTCTGATCGCGATCGTCGGCTTTGTGATCGCCCTGTACATCGGTTATCGTCAGCTTCAGGTTCGCGCCGCTGCAAAAACATCCCGGGTTGCAGCAACCGCCTGATGGTCAATGACAAAAAGAATAATGGATACCAACATGACTCAAGCAGTAACAGTAAAAAACATCACCTTCCAGGAAGGGGAAACCTTAATCTGCGTACCGCTGATCGGCAAAACGCTCGCCGAGCTGCAGACTAACGCGCGCGCGCTGGCTACCGCCGGAGCCGATATTATCGAGTGGCGCGTCGATCACTTCACCCAGGTCAGAGAAACGGAGCAGGTACTACTGGCGCTGGGCGAGATTCGCCAGCTGCTGAAAGAGATCCCGCTGCTGTTCACCTTCCGCAGTAAAAAAGAGGGTGGCGAAACGGAAATCAGCGACGAAGCCTATTTTGAGCTGAATCGCCAGGCGGCCGTTAGCGGTCTGACCGACGTGATTGATATCGAGCTGTTCAACGACGAAGCGCAAATTCGCTCGCTGGTGAGCGATGCCCACGCTGCGGGCGTCAAAGTTATCATGAGCAATCACGATTTCCATAAAACGCCGGCTCAGGAAGATATCATCTACCGCCTGCGCCGCATGCAGGATCTTGGCGCTGACCTGCCGAAGATCGCGGTTATGCCGCAGTCGCCGCAGGATGTCCTGACCCTGCTCTCGGCAACCCTGACGATGAAAGAGAAGTACGCGACTCAGCCGTTAATCACCATGTCGATGGGTAAATCCGGCGGCGTGAGCCGGGTAACCGGCCGTTTGTTCGGTTCAGCAATGACCTTCGGTACCGTCGGCCAGGCTTCTGCGCCAGGGCAAATCGCCATTACCCAACTGCGTGAACTGATGGATATTCTTTCCTGATGAAACTTCGCCCGGGGGTCACCCTCCGGGCGATGTTGCTAGCGGATTTTTTGGCTGTCATTAATAATGACATCTTTAAATGACTGAATCGCCGGAGAAAGTACCCGCTCTTTCATCGTTGCCAGATAGATATAACGTGGAGGAATGGCATTTTTAATCGTCAGGATATGCACGTTGTAATACGAGAGCGCGGAAATTCGCGGCATAATCGCAATACCGTAATCAATACTGACCAGCCCCGCCATCGCCGTATCCTCATCAACGTAGCAGGCAATATCCGGCACCAGCTTTTGCTGCATAAACACGTTATCAATAAAGGGGCGTAACCCGCTATTTTCTGAAAAATAGATATAGGGATAGTGGATAGTCTCCACCAGGTCGACTTCATTTTCATAGAGCCTGGCCAGAGGGTGATCTTTTGCCGTTACCACGACCAGCTCCTGCTGAATAATAGGAATAAAGTCGATATCAGGCTCATCCGCAATATAGGAACAAATCGCCAGATCGCTTTTCCCGGCCTTCAGTTCCTGCAGAAGCGTTAACGACGTTCCCTGAGTAAAAGAAAATGTCACATTGTGACGAGATGGTGAAAGGGAATATTTATTAATTAACTGCGGAATAACATATTCGCCCATGGTGTAAATAAACGCAATGCGAATATTCTCCTTGTTCTCGTCGCTATTTTTTTGCAACGTCATGCGGCCATTCTCTAATGAGGCCAGGGCATCTTCGACGTAGGGCAGAAAGCGCTTACCATTCTGCGTAATTTTGACATTACGCCCTTTCCTGGCAAATAGCGCCACGCCAAGCTCTTTCTCCAGTTCAGATATGGCGTGGCTTAGCGAGGGTTGAGTGATAAAAAGACTGGAGGCGGCTTCAGTGTAGTGCTCGGTTTCTGCCAGCCGCTTAAAATAATAAAGTTGCTTTAGGTTCATTATTTTTGCTCGTATAATATAAGAATAAAACTCATGCCCCTAATATACCATACAGACTATCGATGATGAGCCGAAAAGGAGAAATATCGGGGTCATATCAAATATTGTTATGCCATGTCACAGAAGCCGTAACAAAGCGTGACTTATCATCGATAGTGTCAACGTCAAATAGAATATTTTTGCCTGCATAAATTCATGCAAAAATATTTTAAACTTTAAAGGAAATCACTATGAGGACGATCGATGCTCAGGAACGGCCGATTTTGCCGTCGGCCACGCAAAAGCGAACTAAAACGCGAATTGTAATTTTAATGTTACTATCGATAGGGACGATGATAAATTATCTCGATCGGACTATTTTAGGTGTTGTTGCGCCCAAGTTAACGAGCGAAATAGATATTGACCCGGCCATGATGGGGATCGTTTTTTCCGCTTTCGCCTGGACCTACGCTCTGGCGCAAATTCCCGGCGGGATGTTTCTCGATCGCTTCGGCAATAAGCTGACCTACGCGCTTTCTATTTTTTTCTGGTCAACCTTTACCTTACTGCAAAGCTTTTCTGTCGGCCTAAAATCGCTGCTGCTGCTGCGTTTAGGCTTAGGCATCAGCGAAGCCCCCTGTTTCCCGGTTAATAGCCGTGTCGTCAGTAAATGGTTTCCGCAACATGAACGCGCCCGGGCAACGGCGACTTACACCGTCGGTGAATATATTGGCCTGGCCGCATTCTCTCCGCTCCTTTTTTTAATTCTGGAGCATCATGGCTGGAGAACGCTATTTTTCCTGACCGGTGGATTGGGTATTGCGTTTACTTTTGTATGGTGGAAGTTTTATCACGAGCCACATGAATCAAAAACGGCAAATAAAGAAGAGCTGGAGTATATCGGCGTAGAAAATACGACATCCGTCAATGAAAACATCCCTTTCAACTGGCATGATGCGAAACGTCTGCTGTGCTGCCGGCAAATCATCGGCGCCAGCCTTGGTCAATTTGCCGGTAACACCACGCTGGTTTTCTTCCTGACATGGTTCCCGACTTATCTGGCTAACGAACGCCACCTCCCCTGGCTTCACGTGGGTTTCTTCGCCTCCTGGCCGTTCCTGGCCGCGGCTATCGGTATCTTTTTCGGCGGTTGGGTATCCGATAAAATAATAAAGAAAACCAACTCAGTAAATATTAGCAGAAAGCTGCCAATTATTTCCGGGCTGCTACTGTCGAGCTGCATCATCATTGCTAACTGGGTCGATAGCAACACCGCAGTCATTATTATTATGTCGATTGCATTTTTTGGCCAGGGTATGGTTGGCCTCGGCTGGACGCTTATTTCTGACATTGCCCCGAAGAATATGGGCGGATTGACCGGCGGCATTTTCAACTTCTGTGCTAATATGGCATCAATTATTACCCCATTAATTATTGGGGTTATCATATCCATGACCGGTAATTTTTTCTACGCGCTGATTTATATCGGTTTAACCGCGCTGGTTGGCGTTATCGCGTATGTTTTTATTATCGGCGATATTAAAAGGATCGTGTTGAAATAACCTGTCCAGCCCCTGTCCCGGCATCCTGCCGGGACAGGGGGGGCGATTCAGATATCTTTCACCCTGCTGGTCATAAACAGCGTCACCAGCGAAATTGCGGCAATCGTCCAGTAGACGCTGGCGTGACCATAGCTTTGCGACAGCGCGCCCTGAATCACCCCCGCCAGAATCACCCCGGTGGAAATACTGTTGGTAAACAGCGTCGTCGCGGCGCCCGCCCGTCCGGGCATCAGATCCTGAAACCACAGCATGCCAATCCCGGCAACAATCCCGATAAATACGGCATTAAACAGCTGTAGCACCAGCAGCGCCACGCGGTCGTGGAACAGAATCAGACCGATATAAAACAGCACGCCCGCCGCAACCGCTGTCACCATCATCTTGCGTTTGCCCCAGCGCTTAACGTAGTAGCCCGCCAGGATCATCGCCGGGATCTCCAGCCCGGCAGCAGTGCCCATCAAAATCCCCGCGAGGCTGTCCGGCAGGCCAAGATCGCTGCTGATCCACAGAGGCATATCAATGATATACATGGTATTGCAGGTCCACATCAGCGTGGAGGCGATGAACAGCATCCGCACGTTTTTATCGTGCCATCCTCCGGCCTGCACCAGCACGTCAGCGCCTTCAGAAGGCTGCTCAACGCGGGCGACCGAGGGCAGTTTGACGGCGATCAGCGCCAGGCTTATAACAAAGATACCGGCGGCAATCGAAAACATGGTGGTGAAGCCATAATTCAGCGCCAGCATAAAAGCCAGCGGTGGACCAATAACCCACGCCAGCGAAAGCTGCGCACGCATTATCGAACTGAACATCACCACTTCGCGCGCCGAGCTATCGGCATATTCCCGCGCCAGGGCAAAAAGCTGCGGCATCGCGGCATTCGCCACCGAGGCCAGCATAACCCCGCAGGTAATCAGCGTCAGATAGTGGCGATTAAAAGCGAACAGCAGCGCGTTTCCCACCGCCATCAGGCAGCAAAACATAATCAGCCGCCGGCGATCGCCCCGGCTGTCGGAGCGTTTAGCCAGCGCCAGGCTGACCAGAATGCCGGCAATGGCGTTAACCGTATAGAACAGTCCTACCCAGAACGGCTGCGCGCCCACTTCGCGGCTGAGGAATAAGCTGAGCGTCGGCGCCTGCAGCGCGCCGGCGATCCCCATCATGAAAGCGACAAGCATAAAAGCGGCGTAAACGCCGTTTAGACGACGCCCCATCGTCATTAACCACAGCATGAAATATCCTTAAGCACGCGAAGAAAACGAAAAAAGCCAGCAGAAGTATTCTGCTGGCGGGTGATTCTATACTCTATGGATTTCGAGTTGCGGGCAGGCGGCCAGAACGTAAGTCCCTGGAAACATAGATAACTATGTGGCCTGGGCGAGCGGGCGCAGCCAACGCACCTGCAGCTTGAAAGACGACGAGTATAACACCAATACTCAGTCACACATGATGTCTGCAAGTCAATGATCCGAGGTCTGCGACGTAACTCCCCACTGCATCAGTTCGCCGAGCATTTTCTGCTGTCTTCCTGCCATCAGGCGGGCCAGCCAGGACGCATCCTGCGTCGCAGAAAAGTAGCGTTGGTAGAACTGTTTCATGGTTGACCCCATCATATTCACCTCCTCGCTTCATCGACGTTGATTATTGACTTAATATAGGAAGTAATAAATTGCTGAGTTTTTATCAGGAGTTCCCCTTTTATGTCTTCCGGTCGTTTACAACAGCAGTTCATCCGCCTGTGGCAGTGCTGCGATGGCAAGTCGCAGGAGACCACGCTGAATGCGCTGGCAGAGATGCTAAGCTGCTCGCGCCGCCATATGCGTACCCTGCTCAACATGATGGAAGCGCGCGGCTGGCTGACCTGGGAGGCGGAGGCCGGGCGCGGCAAGCGCTCCCGCCTCTCTTTTCTCTATACCGGTCTCGCCCTGCAGCAGCAGAGGGCGGAAGATCTGCTGGATCAGGACAGAATCGATCAGCTGGTGCAGCTGGTTGGCGATAAAGCCGCCGTCCGGCAAATGCTGGTTTCCCATTTAGGCCGCAGCTTTCGTCAGGGCCGGCATATCCTGCGCGTGCTCTACTATCGGCCGATGAAAAATCTGCTGCCCGGCAGCGCGCTGCGCCGCTCGGAAACGCATATTGCCCGGCAGATTTTTAGCGCCCTGACGCGGGTAAATGAGGAAAATGGGGAACTGGAGGCCGATATTGCTCACCATTGGCAGCAGATCGCCCCCACCCACTGGCGCTTTTTTCTGCGTCCGGGGATTCATTTTCATCATGGACGAGAGCTGGAGATGGAAGATGTCATTACCTCTCTGCAGCGCAGCAACGCCCTGCCGCTGTTCTCTCATATCGAGCGCATCGACTCTCCCACCGCATGGACACTCGACATTCATCTCCGCCAGCCCGACCGCTGGCTGCCGTGGTTGTTAAGCCAGGTCCCGGCCATGATCCTCCCGCATGAGTGGCGAACGATGGAGAATTTCTCCAGTATCCCCGTGGGGACCGGGCCCTACTCGGTTGTGCGTAATAACCAGAATCAGCTGAAAATTCACGCCTTCGATGACTATTTCGGCTACCGGGCGCTGATCGATGAAGTGAACGTCTGGGTCCTGCCGGAAATCAGCGAAGAACCCAACGGCGGGTTGACGTTACAGGGCACCACGCAAAGCGAAAAAGCGGTGGAAAGCCGCCTGGAAGAGGGGTGTTATTACCTGCTGTTCGACGCCCGCAGCCCGTTGGGCGGTAACAGCGCGGTACGCCAGTGGTTAAGCTATGTGTTCCAGCCCGCTAACCTGCTCTATCACGCGGGCGAGCACTATCAGGGCAACTGGTTCCCGGCGTATGGCCTGCTGCCCCGCTGGCATCATGCGCGCAGCCACGCCTGCGAGAAACCTGCCGGCCTTGAGACAGTCAGGCTGACCTACTACCAGGATCACGTCGAGCATCGCGTGATGGGCGGGATCATGGCAACGCTGCTGGCCGAGCATCAGGTTAAGCTGGAGATCCAGGAGCTGGAGTATCAGGAGTGGCACCGCGGGGAGGTGGTCAGCGACGTTTGGCTCAACAGCGCCAACTTTACGCTGCCGATCGATTTCTCCCTGTTTGCCTGGCTGTATGAAGTTCCGCTGATTCGCAACTGTATCCCCATCGACTGGGAACAGGACGCCGCTCGCTGGCGCGCGGGCGAGCTGAACCCGGCCACCTGGAGTCAGCAGCTGTTGGCCAATCAAACCGTGGTGCCGCTCATCCACCACTGGCTGATGATCCAGGGGCAGCGCAGCATGCGCGGCGTACGCATGAACACGCTCGGCTGGTTTGACTTTAAGTCCGCGTGGTTCGCGCCGCCGGAGCCGTAATGCTTTCCGTTGGCAAACAAAATCATTACACTAACTGCCGTTCTCAACGGGGTGCTAATAAACATACGCAATCTCATTCAAGTTGCCTCAACGCGCGGTTAGCGCAGAAGCAACCCGAAGATAAAGCGTATGGGCTGAGAAAATACCCGTCGAACCTGATCCGGATAACGCCGGCGAAGGGATTTGAGGCCCTCTCAAAATCCTTTGCCACCCCTTTTTCTGAGGTGCAAAGTGTTGAAAAAATTACTCCCCCTGCTGGCGCTGGTCGCCGCGCCCGTTTTTGCCAAACCGCTGCTCACCGTTTATACCTACGACTCGTTCTCCGCCGACTGGGGCCCGGGCCCGGCGGTTAAAAAAGCCTTTGAAGCCGACTGCGGCTGCGAGCTGAAGTTCGTGGCGCTGGAAGACGGCGTCTCGCTGCTCAACCGCCTGCGAATGGAAGGCAAAAACAGCAAAGCCGACGTGGTGCTGGGGCTGGATAACAACCTGCTGGAAGCCGCTTCGCAAAGCAAGCTGTTCGCCAAAAGCGGCGTCCCGGCCAGCGCGGTCAGCGTGCCCGGCGGCTGGGACAACGACACCTTCGTGCCGTTCGATTACGGCTACTTCGCCTTTGTTTACGATAAAAACAAGCTGAAAAATCCGCCGAAAAGCCTGAAAGAGCTGGTTGAGGGCGAGCAAAAATGGCGGGTGATTTATGAAGATCCGCGCACCAGTACGCCGGGCCTGGGCCTGCTGCTGTGGATGCAAAAAGTCTACGGCGATAAAGCGCCGGAAGCCTGGCAGAAGCTGGCGGCGAAAACCGTTACCGTTACCAAGGGCTGGAGCGAAGCCTACGGCCTGTTCCTGAAAGGCGAAAGCGATCTGGTGCTGAGCTACACTACCTCCCCGGCTTACCACATTATCGAAGAGAAAAAAGATAACTACGCCGCGGCAAACTTCGCTGAAGGCCACTACCTGCAGGTTGAGGTGGCCGCCCGCACCGCGGCCAGCAAACAGCCGGAGCTGGCGGAAAAGTTCCTTAAATTTATGGTATCGCCGGGCTTCCAGAACGCGATCCCCACCGGCAACTGGATGTATCCGGTGACGACGGTTGCGCTTCCGGCAGGCTTTGACGCGCTGATGAAACCGCAAACGACCCTCGAATTTACACCGCAACAGGTGGCCGCCGAACGTCAGAACTGGATTAGCGCATGGCAACGCGCCGTCAGCCTCTAGCTTTCGGCTGGCTTCTGCCGGGACTCACGGCGGCCATCGTTCTGGTCGTCGTGGCGCTGGCCGCCTTTCTGGCGCTATGGTTCAGTGCCCCGGAGACCTCCTGGAACGCGCTTATCCGCGACAGCTATCTCTGGCACGTGGTGCGTTTCTCCTTCTGGCAGGCCTTCCTTTCCGCGCTTTTTTCGGTGCTACCGGCGATATTCCTCGCCCGCGCCCTGTACCGGCGGCGCTTCCCCGGGCGCACGCTGCTGCTGCGCCTTTGCGCGATGACCTTAATTCTGCCGGTACTGGTGGCGGTCTTCGGCATTCTTAGCGTCTACGGTCGTCAGGGCTGGCTGGCCCAGCTATGCCACGTTTTTGGCTGGCAGTGGGAATTCTCGCCCTACGGGCTACAGGGGATCCTGCTGGCGCACGTATTCTTTAATATGCCGATGGCCACGCGCCTGCTGCTGCAGACGCTGGAAAATATCCCCGGCGAACAGCGGCAAATCGCCGCCCAGCTCGGCATGCGCGGCTACGTCTTCTTCCGGCTGGTCGAGTGGCCGTGGCTGCGCCGGCAAATTCCACCGGTCGCGGCGCTGATCTTTATGCTCTGTTTCGCCAGCTTTGCGACCGTGCTGTCGCTGGGCGGCGGCCCACGGGCGACCACCATCGAACTGGCGATTTACCAGGCCCTTAATTTCGACTACGACCCGGCGCGCGCGGCGATGCTGGCGCTTATCCAGATGGTCTGCTGCCTCGGGCTGGTGCTGCTTAGCCAGCGTCTGAGTAAAGCCCTCGCCATCGGGGCCAGCCATATTCGCGGCTGGCGCGATCCCGACGACCGGCTGTACAGCCGGCTGTGCGACGCGGCGCTGATTGGCGCGGCGCTTTTACTACTGCTGCCGCCGCTGCTGGCGGTGATAGGCGACGGGCTGAACAGCAATCTGCTGAGCGTGCTGCATCAGCCGGCGCTGTGGCAGGCGCTGTGGACGTCGCTGCGTATCGCGCTTGCCGCCGGGCTCTTAAGCGTCATCCTTACCATGATGCTGCTCTGGAGCAGCCGCGAGCTTCGCGCCCGCCGTCACCCTCTGGCCAGTCAGGCGCTTGAGCTGAGCGGGATGCTGATCCTCGCCATGCCGGGCATCGTGCTGGCCACTGGTTTCTTCCTGTTGCTCAATAACAGCGTGGGCCTGCCCGAGTCCGCCGACGGTATCGTGATTTTCACCAATGCGCTGATGGCAATCCCCTATGCGCTCAAGGTACTGGAAAATCCGATGCGCGATATCGCCGCCCGCTACGGCACCCTCTGCCAGTCGCTGGGGATGCACGGCTTCACCCGCCTTCGGGTGGTCGAGCTTCGCGCTTTAAAGCGGCCGCTGGCCCAGGCGCTGGCCTTCGCCTGCGTGCTGTCGATTGGCGATTTCGGCGTCGTGGCGCTGTTCGGCAACGAAGATTTCCGTACGCTGCCGTTTTATCTGTATCAGCAAATTGGTTCTTACCGTAGCCAGGACGGCGCCGTGACCGCCCTTCTGCTTCTGCTGCTGTGCTTTTTACTCTTTAGCGTGATTGAAAAACTTCCGGGACGCGATGCTAAAACTGAATGATGTGACCTGGCTTTACCAGCATCTGCCGATGCGTTTTACGCTTTCCGTCGAACGCGGTGAGCGCATCGCGGTTCTTGGCCCGAGCGGGGCCGGAAAAAGCACGCTGCTGAACCTGATTGCCGGTTTTTTAACGCCCGCCAGCGGCAGTATCGCGCTCGACGGCCAGCCCCATACCCACACGCCGCCCGCGCGTCGTCCGGTATCGATGCTGTTTCAGGAAAATAATCTGTTCAACCATCTCACCATCCGCCAGAACATTGCGCTGGGAATGCATCCGGGGCTCAAGCTGAACGCGGATCAATCCGCCCATCTGCAGGCGATTGCCGGACAGATGGGGATTGACGCGATGTTAGAGCGGCTGCCGGGCGAGCTTTCCGGCGGCCAGCGCCAGCGTGCGGCGCTGGCGCGCTGTCTGGTGCGCCAGCAGCCGGTACTGCTGCTGGATGAGCCCTTCTCGGCGCTCGATCCCGCGCTGAGGCTGGAGATGCTGACGCTGGTTGCCGATGTCTGCCAGCAGCGGCAGCTGACGCTGCTGATGGTCTCGCACAGCGTGGAAGATGCGGCGCGCATCGCGCCGCGGTCGGTGGTCGTGGCTGAGGGACGCATTGCCTGGGATGGCGCGACCGCCGCGCTGCTCAGCGGCAACAGCAGCGCCTCGGCGCTGCTGGGAATTAGCGCAAAATAACCTTATGCAGGATGTCGAGATAGACCGGCATCAGCGGATGACGGAAGGCAAACACCAGCGCCGCGCCGGCGGCGCACACCATGAGCGGAGCGAGCCACAGCAGGCGCGAACGCGGCAGAAAACGGGTGAGACGATCGCCAGCGCTTTTGGCGCTGCGCCACAGCCGCCAGCATAGCCACGCCGCCAGCCACGCCAGCAGTGCCGCCTCCAGCAGCAGCCACTTAAAGCTGGCGCTATTCTCATCGGCCGGGATATCAATGGCCGCCCCGGCAAGGATTCCCGGTAAGAAGTAGAGCGGCGGCCACAGCAGGCAGCCGATGATATTCGGCGGGATGAACTTCGCGACCGGCAGATCGAGCATTCCGGCGACCATCGGCACCAGCGGACGCGTGGGCCCGACAAAGCGGCCAATCAGAATCGTAAACATGCTGTGCTGATGCAGCGCATGTTCGGTTTTATCCAGCAGCGCTTTGTTTTTCTTCAAAAAAGACCAGCGATGCAGCGGCTTTTTAAACCGCCAGCCAAGCCAGAATGAAATCCAGTCGCCGAGCAAACAGCCGATAATCCCCGCCAGCCACGCCTGCCAGAAGTTAACCTCGCCGCTGCCGATCAGCGCCCCCAATCCGGCCATCATCACCGTTCCCGGTAAGATAAGCCCCACCAGCGCCAGCGACTCGAGGAAGGCGACCAGCAGAACGGCTATCAGAGAATAGACCGTGGATTGAGTAATAAAGTGTTCCAGCAATGCTTGCATAATGTACCCGGTTTAAAAACGAAGCACGGATTCTCCGGAGCCGTTCATACTTCGTCAAGCCATCATTTGTTTGTATAGTTTACTGGCTGTGTTAAAAATCCGGGCCATCATTTCACTTTCTTTACTTTTTATTCACACCCTGCGCGAAACTCGCTCGGGCTGGCGCCGGTGCATTTCTTAAACACGCGCGAAAAGTAGAGCTGGTCCTCAAAACCGACGTTACGGCCAACGGTCGCGATCGGCATCCGCGTCGTGCTCAGCAGCAGCTTGGCCTGGCTAATGCGCTGATCCTCCCGCCACCCCAGTACGCTGATCCCCAGCTGCTGGCGGAACAGATGCGACAGGCGCGACGGCGACAGGCACACGTGCTGGGCGACGCTGGCAATATCGAAATGGCTGTCCGCCAGATGATCGCTGATGTACTGGCAGGCATCGCGCACCCGGTTATCCAGCGGCGGATGCAGCGATTCGTTGATAGCTTCCATGCGCCTGAGCAGCAGCTGCTCCATAAGATTGATCGCCAGCAGCTCGGAGTAACGCCCGGCGCCCTGCCCGGCCTCCACAATCTGCCCGAACAGTTCGCCAAAGCGCGCCTGCCACTGCTCATCCGGGCGGAAAAAGCCGGTCTGGGCAAAAATCGTTGGCCAGTTAAGCCATTCATGCCAGTAGGCGCGCGGCCGGAAATAGACCCACTGGTGATACCACTCGCGGGCATCGGGATGGCGGCCATAATGGTGAATCTCTCCCGGCGGGAACAGCAGCATATCGCCAGGCCGGCAGATAAACTGCTCCCCGTGGTTATTGATCACCCCTTCGCCGCGAATCGTCAGATTAAGGATATAGCCCTTCATGCCCAGCGGACGGTCAATAAAGAAATCAAGATAGCCATCGGCTTCAATTGGCGTCAGGCCCGTCACCAGATGGGCGTTAAAAGAGTAACCCGGCAACAAAGGATCGTTTTGCGTTTCGGCCATAAACTCTGCTCTCCAGGAGACATTAAGGACACCAATTGTCCATACCTTGTATTTTATCCTCTGGCTGGTCGCTCATGCTGCGACGCGGGTTAGAAAATGAATTAAAACCCGCCTCTTCTCGATAAAAACTGAGCACGGCGCACAGTTCAGGCGCTTTCAGCGCATAACTGAAGTGTCTATAAAGACGGCAGGAAAGTCCACATTGAATATTTGCACGGCGTCACACTTTGCGACGTCACAGCAATATAGTCCATAAGATTAGCGAATACGGCCTGACGGTTTTCAGCCCAGATATCTACTGTTTCACCATGAATGATTTTTAGCATGGAGTAACAGTATGGCAATTGCGATTGGCCTCGATTTTGGCAGTGATTCAGTACGCGCCCTGGCGGTAGAGTGCGCGACCGGCGAAGAGCTCGCCGCAGGCGTCGAGTGGTATCCGCGCTGGCAGGAGGGGCTATTTTGCGATGGTCCGAACAACCAGTTCCGCCATCATCCACGCGACTATATCGAATCAATGGAAGCCGCGCTGAAAAGCGTCCTCACATCCCTTAGCGCCGAACAGCGCGCTGCCGTGGTGGGTATCGGCGTTGACAGCACCGGCTCCACCCCCGCGCCCATCGACGCCGACGGCAACGTGCTGGCGCTGCGCGACGAGTTCGCCAGCAACCCCAACGCCATGTTCGTGCTGTGGAAGGACCATACCGCGGTGGAGGAGGCGGAGGAGATTACCCGCCTGTGTCACCTGCCGGGCAAAGAGGATTACTCCCGCTATATCGGCGGTATCTACTCCAGCGAATGGTTCTGGGCCAAGATCCTCCACGTGACCCGCCAGGACAGCGCCGTCGCCGAGGCCGCCGCGTCGTGGATTGAGCTGTGCGACTGGGTGCCGGCCCTGCTTTCCGGGACCACCCGCCCACAGGATATTCGTCGCGGCCGCTGCAGCGCCGGGCACAAATCCCTTTGGCATGAAAGCTGGGGCGGACTGCCGCCTGCCGGTTTCTTCGATGAACTCGACCCGATAATCAACCAGAGCCTGGCCTACCCGATGTTCAGCGATACCTGGACTGCGGATATCCCGGTCGGCACGCTCACCGCCGAATGGGCCGCGCGCCTGGGCCTGCCGCAAACCGTCGCCATCTCCGGCGGCGCATTCGACTGCCATATGGGCGCCGTCGGCGCCGGTGCGCAGCCAAACGCGCTGGTCAAAGTTATCGGCACCTCCACCTGCGACATTCTGATCGCCGATAAACAGAGCGTTGGCGAGCGCACGGTGCAAGGGATTTGCGGCCAGGTCGACGGCAGCGTCGTGCCTGACTTTATCGGTATGGAAGCGGGGCAATCCGCTTTTGGCGACATCTACGCCTGGTTTGGCCGCATTCTCGGCTGGCCGCTGGAGCAGCTGGCGCAGGCCCACCCGGAACTCAAAGAGCAGATCAAAGCCAGCCAGAAACAGCTGCTGCCCGCGCTGACCGACGCATGGGCAAAAAATCCGTCTCTTGACCACCTGCCGGTGGTGCTGGACTGGTTTAACGGCCGCCGTACGCCGAATGCCAACCAGCGTCTGAAAGGGGTCATTACCGATCTGAACCTCGCCACCGACGCCCCGGCGCTGTTCGGCGGACTGATTGCCGCCACCGCTTTTGGCGCCCGCGCCATTATGGAGTGCTTCACCGAACAGGGGATCCCGGTCAATAACGTGATGGCGCTCGGCGGCATCGCGCGCAAAAACCCGGTGATCATGCAGGCCTGCTGCGATGTGCTGAATCGCCCGCTGCAAATCGTCGCGTCCGATCAGTGCTGCGCCCTGGGCGCGGCTATCTTCGCCGCCGTTGCCGCCGGCGTATACCGCGATATCCCTGCCGCGCAGGAAAACATGGCCAGCCAGGTGGAAAGTACCCTGCAGCCTCGTCCGGCGCAGGCGCAACGCTTCGAACAACTCTATCAGCGCTACCAGCAGTGGTCGCTCAGCGCGGAACAACGTTATCTCCCTTCGACTGCAAAAGCGGAATCCGCGCCGCAATCTCAGGCAGCCCTCACCCATTAAGGACATGAAAATGACGATTTTTAATAACTATGAAGTGTGGTTCGTTATCGGTAGCCAGCATCTGTACGGCCCTGAAGCGCTACGTCAGGTGACAAAGCACGCAGAACATGTGGTGAACAGCCTGAATGCGGAAGCCAAACTGCCGTGCAAACTGGTGCTTAAGCCGCTGGGTACCACGCCGGATGAGATCACCCATATCTGCCGCGACGCAAACTACGATGATAAGTGCGCCGGGATGGTGGTGTGGCTGCATACCTTCTCGCCGGCGAAAATGTGGATCAATGGCCTCACGATCCTGAATAAACCGCTGATGCAGTTCCATACCCAGTTCAACGCGGCCCTGCCGTGGGACAGCATCGATATGGACTTTATGAACCTGAACCAGACCGCCCACGGCGGCCGCGAATTTGGCTTCATCGGCGCCCGCATGCGTCAGCAGCACAGCGTGGTGACCGGCCACTGGCAGGATAAAGAAGCCCATCAGCGCATCGGCGCGTGGATGCGCCAGGCGGTCTCTAAACAGGATACCCGCCACCTGAAAGTGTGCCGTTTCGGCGATAACATGCGCGAAGTGGCGGTCACCGACGGGGATAAAGTCGCCGCGCAGATTAAGTTTGGCTTCTCGGTTAACACCTGGGCGGTGGGCGATCTGGTGCAGGTCGTCAATGCGGTCACCGACGGTGAAATCAGCGCCCTGGTGGATGAGTATGAAAGCAGCTATCGTCTGACCCCCGCGGTGCAAATCCACGGCGATAAGCGGCAGAACCTTCTCGAAGCCGCGCGCATTGAGCTGGGGATGAAGCGCTTCCTGGAACAGGGCGGCTTCCACGCGTTCACCACCACCTTTGAAGATTTACACGGCCTGAAACAGCTTCCGGGTCTCGCCGTGCAGCGTCTGATGCAGCAGGGCTACGGCTTTGCGGGCGAGGGCGACTGGAAAACCGCCGCTCTGCTTCGCATCATGAAGGTGATGGCAACTGGTCTGCAGGGCGGCACCTCCTTTATGGAGGATTACACCTACCACTTCGAGAAAGGCAACGATCTGGCGCTGGGCTCGCATATGCTGGAAGTCTGCCCGACCATCGCCACCGCTGAAAAACCGATTCTCGACGTGCAGCCGCTGGGCATCGGCGGGAAAGCCGATCCGGCGCGCATCATCTTTAACACCCAGACCGGCCCGGCGATCGTCGCCAGCCTGATCGATCTCGGCGATCGCTATCGTCTGCTGGTGAACACCATTGAAACGGTGAAAACGCCGCACGAACTGCCGAAGCTGCCGGTGGCCAACGCCTTGTGGAAAGCGCATCCGGATCTGCGCACCGCGTCCGAAGCCTGGATCATCGCCGGCGGCGCGCACCACACCGTCTTCAGCCATGCGCTCACCCTCGACGATATGCGCCAGTTTGCCGAGCTGCAGGATATCGAGCTGACCGTGATTGATAACGAAACCCGTCTGCCCTCCTTCAAGGACGCGCTGCGCTGGAACGAAGTGTATTACGGTTCAAAACGCTAAGAGGCCGTCCCCTCATCCTCTCCCTGAGGGTGCGGGTGAGGGGAACTGACTCGCCAGCAATTCGGAGCACAGTATGTTAGAAGATCTTAAACGCCAGGTTCTCGAAGCCAACCTGGCCCTGCCAAAGCACAATCTGGTTACCCTCACCTGGGGCAACGTCAGCGCCGTCGACCGTGAACGGGGCGTGCTGGTGATTAAACCCTCCGGCGTCGACTACAGCGTCATGACCGCCGAGGATATGGTGGTGGTCAGCCTGGAGACCGGCGACGTGGTGGAAGGCAAGAAAAAGCCCTCTTCGGATACGCCAACCCACCGTCTGCTGTATCAGGCATTCCCGACGCTGGGCGGCATTGTTCATACCCATTCGCGTCACGCCACCATCTGGGCGCAGGCCGGACAGTCGATTCCCGCTACCGGCACCACCCACGCCGACTATTTCTACGGCGCGGTCCCCTGTACCCGTTTGATGACCGACGATGAGATCAACGGTGAGTACGAGTGGCAAACCGGCGAAGTGATCGTTGAAACCTTCCGTGAGAAAGGCATCGATCCGGCGCAAATGCCCGGCGTGCTGGTGCACTCGCACGGCCCGTTTGCCTGGGGGAACAACGCCGAAGACGCGGTGCATAACGCTATCGTGCTGGAAGAGATCGCCTATATGGGCATCTTCTGCCGCCAGCTGGCGCCGCAGCTGCCGGAGATGCAGCAAACGCTGCTGGATAAACACTATCTGCGCAAGCACGGCGCGAAAGCCTATTACGGGCAGTAAGGCCGCAGCATTCCCGGCTCGCGCTGCGCTTAGCGGGGCTACAGGCTGGTAGCCCGGCTAAGTCCGGGAAACAGCGCGCCACACCTGTATAAAACCCCAGCATCATTTGGTGAACCAGGCTATAATCAGGCCTGGTTTTTACTGATGAGAGCACGGCGTGACGCAGCCACGAGCAGGTTTTTTACTCACCCGTCACTGGCGGGATACCCCGCAGGGCACCGAACTGACATTCTGGCTGGCGACCGATGACGGCCCGCTTGAGGTCACCCTGCCGCCGCAGGAATCCGTCGCGTTCATTCCCGAATCGCAGCGCCCGCAGGCTGAACGCCTGCTGCAGGGCGAAAACGGCCATCGCCTTGCTGCGCTCACTCTGCAAGATTTTCATCGCCAGCGGGTATTTGGTCTCTACTGCCGCGCTCACCGCCAGCTGATGCGGCTGGAAAAAAAGCTGCGCGAAAACGGCGTCACGGTATATGAAGGCGACGTTCGCCCGCCGGAGCGCTATCTGATGGAGCGCTTTATCACCGCCCCGGTGTGGGTTGAAGGCGAGGCGCGCGGCCAGCGGCTGGTCAACGCGCGGATGAAGCCCAATCCCCACTACCGACCGCCCCTAAAGTGGGTGTCGCTGGACATCGAAACCAGCCGCCACGGCGAGCTCTACTGCATCGGCCTTGAAGGCTGCGGCCAGCGGGTCGTCTATATGTTAGGGCCGGAACCGGCCACCCCGCCTGCCGTCGATTTCGAACTGGAGTACGTCGCCAGCCGCCCGCTGCTGCTGGAAAAGCTTAACGCCTGGTTTGCCGCCCACGACCCGGACGTGCTGATCGGCTGGAATGTGGTGCAGTTTGATTTACGCGTCCTGCAAAAGCACGCCGAGCGCTATCGCATCCCGCTGCTGCTCGGCCGCGGCAACAGCGAACTGGAGTGGCGCGAACACGGTTTTAAGAATGGCGTCTTCTTTGCTCAGGCCAACGGCCGCCTGATTATCGATGGCATCGAGGCGCTGAAATCCGCGTTCTGGAACTTCTCCTCTTTTGCGCTGGAGTCGGTCGCCCGCGAGCTGCTCGGCGAGGGCAAAGCCATTGATAATCCCTGGGATCGGATGGATGAAATCGATCGCCGCTTTCACCAGGATAGACCGGCGCTGGCCACCTATAACCTGCAGGACTGCGAGCTGGTCACGCGCATCTTCCACAAAACCGAGATCATGCCGTTTTTGCTGGAGCGCGCGACGGTCAACGGCCTGCCTGCGGATCGCCACGGCGGTTCGGTAGCCGCCTTCAGCCATCTCTATTTCCCGCGCATGCACCGGCTCGGCTACGTCGCGCCGAACCTCGGTGAAGTGCCGCCGCAGGCCAGCCCCGGCGGCTACGTGATGGACTCCCGCCCCGGCCTCTACGACTCGGTGCTGGTGCTGGACTACAAAAGCCTGTACCCGTCGATTATCCGCACCTTTCTGATCGACCCGGTAGGGCTGGTGGAAGGTCTGGCGCAGCCCGATGACGCTCACAGCACCGAAGGCTTTCTCGGCGCGCGCTTCTCGCGAGAAAGACACTGCCTGCCGGGGATCGTCGGGCAAATCTGGCACGGGCGCGACGAGGCCAAGCAGCATAAAAACAAACCGCTGTCGCAGGCGCTGAAAATCATTATGAACGCCTTCTACGGCGTGCTCGGTACCAGCGCCTGCCGCTTTTTCGATCCGCGTCTGGCCTCATCCATCACCATGCGCGGCCACGCGATTATGCGCCAGACCAAAGCGCTGATTGAATCCCAGGGCTATGACGTTATCTACGGCGATACCGACTCCACCTTCGTGTGGCTCAAACGGTCCCACAGCGAAGAGGAAGCCAGCAGCATCGGCCGCTCGCTGGTGGCCTTTGTCAACGAATGGTGGGCGGCGGAGCTGAGCAAAGAGGGGCTTGTCAGCACCCTCGAGCTGGAGTTCGAAACCCACTTCTGCCGCTTTCTCATGCCCACCATTCGCGGCGCGGATACCGGCAGTAAAAAGCGCTACGCCGGGATGATTCAGGAAGGCAGCGAGCAGCGCATGGTGTTTAAAGGGCTGGAGACGGTACGCACCGACTGGACGCCGCTGGCCCAGCAGTTTCAGCAGGAGCTTTATCTGCGCATTTTCCGCCATCAGCCCTATCGCGATTACGTGCGCGAAACCATTGATAAGCTGATGAACGGCGAGCTTGACGATCGGCTGGTCTACCGCAAGCGCCTGCGCCGTCCGCTGGCGGAGTATCAGCGCAACGTGCCGCCGCACGTGCGCGCGGCCAGGCTCGCTGATGAGCAAAACGTCAGGCTGGGCAGGCCGCAGCAGTATCAGCAGCGCGGCAGCATTAAATACGTCTGGACTACCGGCGGGCCGGAGCCGGTGGATTATCAGCAGTCACCGCTGGATTATGAACACTATCTTTCTAAGCAATTAGAGCCTGTCGCCGAAGGAATACTTCCCTTTGTCGACGACGATTTTGCTACAATAGTGACGGGGCAGCTGGGGCTATTTTGATTTTTTCTCACTCATTCCGCTGGCGCAAAAGCCGCAAAATGAAGGGTGAGGAGGACGTGACGAACGTTCCGCCATCCAGTAATATAGCGCCCTTTCCATTCCTGGACCCAATTTTGACGTATCTCCTATTCTCCATGGAGATGCTCAACTATTGCCTGCAATCAAAGAACTAAAGAGCCGAACATATATGCCTTTTACACTTGGTCAACGCTGGATTAGCGACACAGAGAGCGAACTGGGATTAGGGACGGTCGTTGCGCTGGACGCGCGCATGGTGACCCTGCTTTTCCCCGCCATCGGCGAAAACCGTCTGTACGCACGCAACGACTCCCCAATCACCCGCGTGATGTTTAACCCGGGCGATACCATCACCAGCCACGAAGGCTGGCAACTCCAGGTTGACGAAGTTAATGAAGAGAACGGTCTGCTGGCCTACACCGGCACCCGCCTCGATACCCAGGAAGCCAACGTTACCCTGCGTGAAGTGCTCCTCGACAGCAAGCTGGTCTTCAGCAAACCGCAGGACCGTCTGTTCGCCGGACAGATCGACCGTATGGATCGTTTCGCCCTGCGCTATCGAGCGCGTAAATTCCAGAGCGAACAGTACCGCATGCCGTGGAGCGGCCTGCGCGGCCAGCGCACCAGCCTGATCCCGCATCAGCTGAATATCGCCCACGACGTTGGCCGCCGCCACGCGCCGCGCGTCCTGCTGGCGGATGAAGTAGGTTTAGGTAAAACCATTGAAGCCGGGATGATCCTGCATCAGCAACTGCTCTCCGGCGCCGCGGAACGCGTCCTGATCGTCGTCCCGGAAACCCTGCAGCACCAGTGGCTGGTGGAAATGCTGCGCCGCTTTAACCTGCGCTTCTCGCTGTTTGACGATGAGCGCTATGCCGAAGCGCAGCACGACGCGATTAACCCGTTCGAAACCGAACAGCTGGTGATCTGTTCGCTGGATTTCGTGCGCCGCAGCAAGCAGCGCCTGGAACACCTGTGCGAAGCCGAATGGGATCTGATGGTCGTTGATGAAGCGCACCACCTGGTCTGGAGCGAAGACGCCCCGAGCCGGGAATATCAGGCGATTGAACAGCTGGCCGAATGCGTGCCGGGCATTCTGCTGCTCACCGCGACGCCGGAGCAGCTGGGAATGGAGAGCCACTTCGCCCGCCTGCGCCTGCTCGACCCCAACCGTTTCCACGACTTCGCCCAGTTTGTTGAAGAGCAGCAGAACTACCGTCCGGTTGCCGACGCGGTCGCCCTGCTGCTGGCCGGTAATAAGCTGAGCGACGCCGATCTGAACGCGCTGAGCGATCTGATCGGCGAACAGGATATTGAACCATTATTGCAGGCCGCCAACAGCGATCGCGATGATGCCCAGGCCGCTCGTCAGGAGCTGGTGTCGATGCTGATGGACCGCCACGGCACCAGCCGCGTGCTGTTCCGCAACACCCGTAACGGCGTCAAAGGTTTCCCGAAACGCGAGCTGCATACGATTCGTCTGCCGCTGCCGACCCAGTACCAGACGGCCATTAAGGTTTCCGGCATTATGGGCGCCCGCAAAACCGCCGAAGAGCGCGCCCGCGACATGCTCTATCCGGAGCAAATTTATCAGGAATTTGAAGGCGATACCGGCACCTGGTGGAACTTCGATCCGCGCGTTGAATGGCTGATGGGCCATCTCACCAGCCACCGCTCGCAGAAAGTGCTGGTCATCTGCGCCAAAGCGGCCACCGCGCTGCAGCTGGAGCAGGTCCTGCGCGAGCGCGAAGGCATCCGCGCCGCGGTGTTCCACGAAGGGATGTCGATTATCGAACGCGACCGCGCCGCCGCCTGGTTCGCCGAGGAAGATACCGGCGCTCAGGTGCTGCTGTGTTCTGAGATCGGCTCTGAAGGCCGCAACTTCCAGTTCGCCAGCAATCTGGTGATGTTCGACCTGCCGTTCAACCCGGATCTGCTGGAGCAGCGTATCGGCCGTCTTGACCGTATCGGCCAGGCTCACGATATTCAGATCCACGTTCCCTATCTGGAAAGAACCGCCCAGTCGGTGCTGGTGCGCTGGTATCACGAAGGCCTGGACGCGTTCGAGCACACCTGCCCGACCGGCCGTACCGTCTACGACAGCGTGCATAACGAACTGATCAACTATCTTGCCACGCCGGAAAATACCGACGGCTTCGACGACCTGATCAAAGCCTGCCGCCAGCAGCATGAAGCGCTGAAAGCGCAGCTGGAACAGGGCCGCGACCGTCTGCTGGAGATCCACTCTAACGGCGGAGAAAAAGCCCAGCAGCTTGCGGAAAGCATTGAAGAACAGGATGACGACACCAGCCTGATCGCCTTCTCCATGAACCTGTTTGATATCGTCGGCATCAACCAGGACGATCGCGGCGAGAATCTGATTGTCCTGACCCCCTCCGACCATATGCTGGTCCCGGATTTCCCGGGCCTGCCGGAAGATGGCTGCACCATTACCTTTGAGCGTGACGTCGCCCTGTCCCGCGAAGACGCGCAGTTCATCACCTGGGAGCATCCGCTGATTATCAACGGTCTGGATCTGATCCTCTCCGGCGATACCGGCAGCAGCACCATTTCGCTGCTGAAGAATAAAGCGCTGCCGGTAGGTACTCTGCTGCTGGAGCTGATTTACGTCGTTGAAGCGCAGGCGCCGAAGCATCTGCAGCTCAACCGCTTCCTGCCGCCGACGCCGGTGCGCATGCTGCTCGACAAAAACGGCAACAACCTCGCCGGTCAGGTGGAGTTCGAAAGCTTCAACCGTCAGCTGAGCGCGGTTAACCGCCACACCGGCAGCAAGCTGGTCAACGCCGTCCAGCAGGACGTCCACGCGATTTTACAGCAGGGCGAAGGCCAGGTAGCCAAAGCGGCCCAGGCGCTGATCGACGCCGCGCGTAAAGAAGCCGACGATAAGCTGACGGCCGAGTTGTCGCGCCTTGAAGCGCTGCGCGCCGTGAACCCGAACATCCGCGATGATGAACTGGCGGCTATCGAGAGCAACCGTCAGCAGGTTATGGACGCGCTGGCGCAGGCGGGCTGGCGCCTGGATGCGCTGCGCTTAATCGTGGTCACCCACCAGTAACGGAACGCGAATATGGCGATGGAAAACTACAATCCGCCGCAGGATCCCTGGCTGGTTATCCTCTACCAGGATGAGCACATTATGGTGGTCAACAAGCCAAGCGGCCTGTTGTCCGTGCCGGGCCGGCTTGCCGAGCACAAAGACAGCGTGATGGCGCGCGTTCAGCGCGACTTCCCGCAGGCCGAGTCGGTGCACCGGCTGGATATGGCGACCAGCGGCGTGATTGTGGTGGCCCTGACCAAAGCGGCAGAGCGCGAGCTGAAGCGGCAGTTCCGCGAACGGGAGCCGAAAAAGCAGTACGTCGCCCGCGTCTGGGGGCATCCGGAGAAAACCGAGGGTCTGGTGGATTTACCGCTGATTTGCGACTGGCCGAACCGGCCAAAGCAGAAGGTGTGTTACGAAACCGGCAAAGCGGCGCAAACCGAGTATGAAGTGCTGGAGTTGGCGGCGGACAACACCGCCCGCGTGCGCCTGAAGCCGATTACCGGGCGTTCGCATCAGCTGCGCGTGCATATGCTGGCGCTGGGCCATCCGATTCTTGGCGACCGCTTTTATGCGTCGCCGGAAGCGCTGGCCATGGCGCCGCGTCTGCTGCTGCACGCCGAAACGCTGACCATCACCCACCCCGCTTTCGGTAATACGATGACGTTTCGCGCGCCGATCGACTTCTGACCGTACCTCTCTGTCCCGGGTCGTGCCGCCAGCGGCTCACCCGGGCTACTCCTCGCTCATCAATGCCGCGGAAAACGGGCGTCAGTCGCGAGCAAACCACGCATCAATCATCTGCTCAACGCGGGCCACAACCTGCCCGGTGTCATGACGGCGGCTGCGCGCGCAGGCGTGCGCGGGCTCGTCGCACAGCAGGCAGCGGCGCTGGTTCTCCCCCATTGACTGACGGCCAACCAGGCCATTTTTCGGGCAAATGACGTCAATATCCCACAGGCGGCCCAGCGGATGGGTATGCTCGAGGTCGGTACAGAAGGCTTTGATTTCACTGGCGGCGTGATCGACGCACCACAGCGCTTCCGGCCCGGTCGGCAGCCACAGCACCTGGCGATCCAGCGTCTGCCAGCGGTGTTTCCACAGCATCTGATCGCAGGCCTGCAGCGCCACCCCCATCATATTACGGTAGCGAATGCTGTCTTTCACCGCGCCCGGCGTCACCAGGGTCAGCGAAATCACCGGCCGCTGATAATGGGCTAACCAGTCGGCCTGGCGCGCGGCGCGCTGCTCTTTCGCCGCCAGCAGCGCTTCCATGCTTACGCCCTCACGGGCGAGAGTATCCACTGACATTTGTTTCTCTCCTCACTTAATAAAAGGCAGCGGACAGGCTGCCGTCGCAGTCGCGAATAATGGCGCTGATTGTATCGCTAAACGATCCCTGTTTTGGAGACGGGGCGCAGATATTTTCTGCGCCATTTAGCACGAAAAAGCAGACTTAGCGGTTATAAAAAAGTTAAATCAGGCCAGAAAGTGACTGAGGAACAGCAGACCCAGCGAAACATTAATCGCGCCGCCGATCCGGGTTGCGATCTGCGCGAACGGCATCAGGTTCATGCGGTTGCCGGAGGTCAGAATCGCCACGTCGCCGGTACCGCCCTGACCGCTCTGGCAGCAGGAGACAATCGCCACGTCAATCGGGTGCATGCCAATCTTTTTGCCGACCAGGAAACCGGTCGCCACCAGCGCCGTTACGGTGCTGATAATCACCAGCAAATTGGTCACGGTAAAGGCGTTGACCAGCTCCTGCCATGGGGTGATCGCCACGCCGACGGCAAACAGAATCGGATAGGTGACCGCCGTGCGGAAGAACTTATACACCATCTGCGACCCCTCCTGCAGGCGCGGAGAGACGCCGTTCACCAGCTTCAGCAGCACCGCGAGGAACAGCATGCCCACCGGCGCGGGCAGGCCGATGGTCTTCTGCCCCAGCATACCCAGCATATAGAGCAGCACCGCCAGCAGCGCGCCGGAGGCCAGCGTCGTCACGTCCATTTTGCCCTCGGCGGGCGTTTCGCGATGCGCCTCGTTGCGGCGGTTCGGCATCAGTTGCCCCTCCCCGGTCAAATGCGGGAAACGCTTGCCCAGTTGGTTCAAACAGCCGGAGATAACGATCGCCGTCAGGCTGCCCAGCATCACCATCGGCAGCACGCGCCCAAGCGCCACGCCCTGATCCATATGCATCAGCGCGGCGTAGCCAATCGACAGCGGGATCGCCCCCTCGCCGACGCCACCGGCCATGATCGGCAGGACGATAAAGAAAAACACCTGAAACGGCTCCAGCCCCAGCGCGGTACCGACGCCGACGCCGACCACCATGCCGACGATTTCACCGCACAGCATCGGGAAGAAAATCCGCAGAAAGCCCTGAATCAGCGTGGTGCGGTTCATGCTCATGATGCTGCCGACGATAATGCAGCAGATATAAAGATAAAGAATGTTGGTCGACTTGTAGAATTTGGTGGTCGATTCCACCACCACCTCCGGCAACAGGCCGTAATGCACCAGCGCAGAAGGGATAAAGGTCGCGCAGATGGCCGCCGCGCCGAGCTTGCCGAGTACCGGCAGCCGTTTACCGAATTCGCCGCAGGCAAAGCCGAAAAAGGCCAGCGTCGCTACCATCACAACGATATCGCTCGGCAGCTTGCCGCCCAGGCAGTCCAGCGCGATCAGGCCGCCGGCCAGCAAAAAGAGCGGCAGCGGGATAATACCGACTTTCCAGTTATCGAGGATATGCCACCAGCGCTGCTTCAGCGCGGGTTTCGGCGTATTAATAGGGTCGATGGTTGCAGAGAATGCATTGTCTGTGGTGCTCATAATTAAGCCCTCTGGTTATTATTACTTTTCAGGTTAGAGGGCCACGCGCGGAGTTAATGTGAGGATCGGCAGATTAAAAAAGAAGTTTTAATGGTCACTATGGTTTTTATGGTTTCTATTATTATTGTGAAACCGCTCTGATTTATTGCCGTGGTTTTTAAGGTTTTTAAATCCAGCGCCTGATTAACCTTGATAAATTCCCCGCCAGCGGATAATTGTGGTTCGCGGACGCTCTTGTGACGTTCACCGGTTTCCCTCAGCCACGATGCCGGCAGCGAAAAAATGATACGCTGCCGTATCCCTGATACTGTGCATTATACTTATGAAGGTTTCATTTCAGTTTAAGCTGTTCATTTCGCTGGTCGCTTTTTTCTCAGTGCTGTTTGCGCTGCTGGGCGTGTATTACTATTTCGACGCCAGCCATCAGCTTTATCAGGAAATGAGCGCCCGCGCGAAAATACAGGCAGAAGAAATCGCGCTGATGCCGGATTTACGTCAGCAGGTGGCGCGTGAAGACGCGCTGGCGATAAAGCCCTTTATGCAAAATATCGCCGCCCACAGCGACGCCAGTTTTATTGTCATTGGCGATAAGCGGGGCGTGCATCTGTTTCACTCTGTCCATCCGGAGTGGGTCGGCACGCGGCTGGTTGGCGGCGATAACCAGCCGGTACTTGAGGGGAAAAGCACGACCACCATCCGCAAAGGGGGACTCGGTATTTCCCTGCGCAGCAAAGCGCCCATTTTCGATGACGCGGGTCGGGTCGTTGGCATTGTCTCCGTCGGCTATCTCACCAGCTATCTCGACAGCATTACGCTGGCAAAAGTCATCAATATCTTCATCGCCGCGGTGCTGCTGCTTATCGCGCTGTTTATCTTCTCCTGGTACTTCACCCGCAGCATTAAGAAACAAATTTTCTCGCTGGAGCCGCGCGAAATCGGCCTGCTGGTGCGTCAGCAAAAAGCGATGATGGAGTCGATATACGAAGGGGTGATTGTGATTGACCATCACCGGCGTATTGAAGTGATAAACCACGCCGCCCGCAGCCTGCTCGGACTGAGCCAGCCCGCGCACCAGCTGCGCGGTAAGTCTATCGATAGCGTCATTACGCCGCAGCCGTTTTTCGCCGGCGGAGAGATGTTCGAAAGCGATACCCACGACGAGCTGTGCCGTTTTAATCAGCTGACGGTACTCGCCAGCCGGGTGCGAATCATGCTGGAGAATTCGCTACAGGGCTGGGTGATCACCTTCCGCGACCGCGATGAAATCAACTCCCTGAGCGCCCAGCTCAGCCAGGTAAAACGCTACGTTGATAATCTGCGCATCATGCGCCATGAACAGCTCAACCGGATGACGACCCTCTCCGGCCTGCTGCATATGGGCCACTATGATGAGGCGATTCGCTATATTCAGGCACAGTCGGAGCATGCCCAGGAGCTGCTGGACTTTATTTCATCGCACTTTAATTCGCCGACGCTGTGCGGCCTGCTGCTGGGTAAAGCCGCCCGCGCGCGGGAAAAAGGGGTTGAGCTGAGCTTTGACCCGGCCTGCCGCATCGACCGCCCGCTGCCGTCGTTAATGGAGTCCGAGCTTATCTCTATCATCGGTAATCTGCTGGATAACGCCATTGAAGCCACCCAGCGCGCCGAACTGCCGCACGAACCGGTCGAGATCCTGATTCAGCTCAACGCCCGGGAATTAATGATTGAAGTCGCCGATCGCGGCGTCGGTATTCGTCCGGAGATCCGCGAGCATATATTTGAGCGCGGCGTCACCACCAAAACCCGCGGCGATCACGGTATTGGACTGTATCTTATTGAGCGCTATGTCACCCAGGCTGGCGGCACGATTGAAGTGGCCGACAACGCGCCGCGCGGGGCGATTTTCACGCTGTTTATTCCCGCCAGCGGGCCAGCCCATCCGCAAGAAGAGACGCACTATGCATCATGACCTGGTCGATGTCCTGATCGTTGAAGATGAAAGCGAACTGGCGCGACTGCACGCCGAGCTTATCCAGAAACACCCGCGCATGCGGCTGACCGGCACGGCGGCCTCTCTCGCCCAGGCGCGGCAGATACTCAACGCCAGACCGCCGCAGCTGGTGCTGCTGGATAACTACCTGCCGGACGGCAAAGGGGTCACCCTGATGAACGACCCTATTATGGCCCATGCTAACTGCTCGGTGATCTTTATCACCGCCGCCAGCGATATGGAAACCTGTAGCCAGGCAATCCGCAACGGCGCCTTCGACTACATTCTTAAGCCGGTATCATGGAAGCGCCTGAGCCAGTCCCTTGAACGGTTCGTGCAGTTCTACGATCAGCAGCGCGAATGGAAGATCGTCGACCAGCAGAACGTGGATTCGCTGTATCAGCTTCAGGCTAAAAACTACCGAGCCGATAGCGGCAGTAAAGGCATTGAAGAAAAAACGCTGGCGCTGGTACAGAGCCTGTTTACCGGCGAAGAAGAGCGCTGCTTTTCGGTTGATGACGTGGTGAGCGAGGCTGGCTTAAGCAAAACCACGGCCCGTCGCTATCTGGAGCACTGCGTGGAAATCGGCTTTCTGGAGGTGGAAATGCTGTACGGCAAGATTGGCCATCCGCGGCGTATGTACCGCCGCGCCGCCGGCGCATCGTGACGCCTCTCCCGCCCGGGAGAGGCCGGTCGTTTAGAAGCCGCGCTGCTCTTTAATCAGCTCCCAGGCTTTCTGGATCTCCTGCGCTTTCTGCTTAGCCATCTCCATCATTTCCGGCGGTAGCCCTTTCGCCACCAGCTTATCCGGATGGTGCTCGCTCATCAGCTTACGATAGGCGCGCTTGACGGTGGCGGCATCGTCGGTCGCTTTGACGCCCAGCACATTGCAGGCATCTTCAAGGGTTGGCCCGCGCTGCGCCTGCTGCCAGCCGGCGCTGCCGCCGCGCTGGCCGTAAGATTGCTGCTGCGAACCGCCGCCAAACTGCGCCCCGCCCTGCATCATGCGCAGGAACTGTTCGAACTGAGCGCGGGAGATGCCCAGCTCGTCGGCAATCACAAACAGCACGTCACGTTCGTTGGGATGCAGTTCGCCGTCGGCGAAAGCCGCCTGCAGCTGAATTTCCAGAAACATCCGAATTAAATCAAAACGCCCAAAGCAGACGCTGCGCAGCTGGCGCATTTTCTCCCGCAGCGGGTAATCATCTGATTTCCCTACGCGAAAGGCGTGCTGGGCCGCGGTACGCGCTTCGCCGTGCAGGTTCATGCGATCCATCAGCAAATTGGCGACCTGAATATCGGCTTCGGTAACGCGCCCTTTCGATTTGGTCAGATGCCCCATCACTTCAAACGTCGTCGAGAAAAACAGCGACTGGCGCTCCTGCTGATTGGCAAAGACGTTCAGCCGGCGGCTGCGCGCGCGGTCAAACATATGCCCGATTAAGAAGCCCAGCACCACGCCCCAAAAGCCGCCGCCCATCATCAACGCAACCGCAACGCCAATTATTTTACCCAAATACTGCATAGACTCCCCAATCTCTCTGCCGCCAGTTAAGCTATATCTGACCGCACGTTACAAAGCGTTTACGCCTCGGTCAATTGTGGGACATAGCCTATAATTTGCTTTATCATACTCGTCATTCTACACGGTGCCTAACGCTCGGGCTCGAAACGGGCAGGATTAACACTAGCGCGATTTAGACGAGTACGTTAGGCTCTGACCGTTTGCAAGCCGCTGCCACACGATGACGGAACAACAAATACAACGTATGAAAAAACGTATTCCCAGCCTCCTGGCCACCATGATTGCCAGCGCCTTGTATAGCCAACAGGGCCTCGCTGCCGATCTCGCCACGCAGTGTATGCTTGGCGTACCAAGCTACAATCGTCCTTTGGTTGAAGGGAAACCCAACGACCTGCCGGTGACGATCGATGCCGATCATGCGAAAGGCAACTATCCTGATAACGCCGTATTTACCGGCAACGTTGATATCAATCAGGGGAACAGCCGACTGCAGGCCGATGAAGTGCAGCTTCACCAGCAGCAGGCCGCGGGCCAGCCGCAGCCGGTGCGCACGGTCGACGCCCTCGGCAACGTTCACTATGATGACAATCAGGTGATCCTCAAAGGGCCGAAAGCCTGGTCGAATCTGAACACCAAAGATACCAACGTCTGGCAGGGCGATTACCAAATGGTTGGCCGTCAGGGGCGCGGTACCGCTGACCTGATGAAACAGCGCGGTGAAAACCGCTATACCATCTTAGAAAACGGCAGCTTTACCTCCTGTCTGCCGGGCTCTGACACCTGGAGCGTGGTCGGCAGTGAAGTCATCCACGACCGCGAAGAACAGGTCGCTGAGATCTGGAACGCCCGCTTCAAGCTCGGTTCCGTACCGATTTTTTATAGTCCCTACCTGCAGCTGCCGGTGGGCGACAAGCGTCGTTCGGGTTTCCTGATCCCCAACGCCAAATACAGCACCAAAAACGGCGTCGAGTTCTATCTTCCTTACTACTGGAACATCGCCCCGAACTTCGACGCCACGCTGACGCCGCACTATATGAGCAAGCGCGGCGGCGTCATGTGGGAGAACGAATTCCGCTATCTGACCAAAGCAGGAACCGGCTTAATCGAGTTCGACTACCTGCCTTCGGATAAAATTTACCAGGACGATCACTCTGGCGACAGCAATAGCCGCCGATGGCTGTTCTACTGGAACCATTCTGGCGTCGTAGACCAGGTGTGGCGCTTCAACGCCGACTACACCAAAGTCAGCGACCCGGACTACTTTAACGACTTCAGCTCTAAATACGGTTCCAGTACCGATGGCTACGCGACGCAGAAGCTCAGCGCCGGCTACGCGAATCAGAACTTTGACGCCACCGTATCGACCAAGCAGTTCCAGGTCTTTAACCGCGACTCAAGCAACGCCTATTCCGCCGAGCCGCAGCTGGACGTGAACTACTACCAGAACGATGTCGGCCCGTTTGATACCCATCTTTATGGCCAGGCGGTGCATTTTGTTAACTCGAACAGCAGAATGCCGGAAGCAACGCGCGTTCACTTCGAGCCAACCATCAATCTGCCGCTGTCTAACGGCTGGGGAAGCATCAACACTGAGGCAAAACTGCTGGCAACCCATTACCAGCAAAGCAACCTTGATGACTACAACGCGGCCAACGGTACCGATTACAAAGACTCCGTTAACCGCGTCATGCCGCAGTTTAAAGTCGATGGTAAAATGGTTTTCGAGCGCGATATGCAGGAGAACTATACCCAGACGCTTGAACCGCGGATGCAGTATCTGTATATCCCCTATCGTGACCAGAGCAAGATCGGCAGCTACGACTCAACCCTGCTGCAGTCGGACTACAGCGGCCTGTTCCGCGACCGTACCTATAGCGGCCTCGACCGTATCGCTTCCGCCAACCAGGTCTCCACCGGCGTCACATCTCGCGTTTATGATGCCGCCGCCGTTGAACGTTTTAATATTTCCGTTGGTCAAATCTACTATTTCACCGAGGCACGTACCGGTGACGACAACATCAACTGGGAGAACAACGACACGCGAGGTTCACTGGTATGGGCTGGCGATACCTACTGGCGCATCGCCGATGACTGGGGTTTACGCGGGGGAATTCAGTACGATACGCGTCTGGATAACGTCGCAACCGGCAGCGGAACCGTGGAATACCGTCGCGACGAAAACCGTTTAGTACAACTTAACTATCGTTATGCGAGCCCGGAATACATTCAGGCGACCCTGCCGTCTTATTCCACCGCTAAGCAGTACAAAGATGGTATCTCGCAGGTGGGGATGACCGCCAGCTGGCCAATCGTCGATCGTTGGGCAGTCGTCGGCGCGTATTACTACGACACGAATACCAGAAAGTCAGCGAACCAGATGTTAGGGGTTCAGTATAGCTCCTGCTGCTACGCTATCCGCGTCGGCTATGAACGTAAGATCAACGGCTGGGATAACAGCAGCAGCGAAAGCAAATACGACAACACCTTCGGCTTTAACATTGAGCTGCGCGGCCTGAGCTCCAACTACGGTCTCGGCACCCAGCAGATGCTGCGTTCGAACATTTTACCGTACCAGAGCTCCCTGTGATGTGGCTGGTTTACACGTAATCCGCAATTGCGGTTAATTGAAATGGAAAAAGTATGAAGAACTGGAAAACGCTGCTTCTCGGTATCGCCATGATCGCGAATACCAGTTTCGCTGCCCCACAGGTTGTCGATAAAGTAGCGGCTGTCGTCAATAATGGCGTTGTTCTTGAAAGCGACGTCGATGGCTTGATGCAATCGGTAAAACTGAACGCCGGCCAGGCCGGGCAGCAGCTGCCGGATGACGCCACCCTGCGTCATCAGATCCTTGAGCGTCTGATCATGGACCAGATTGTCCTGCAGATGGGCCAGAAAATGGGCGTGAAGATCTCAGACGATCAGCTCGACCAGGCCATCGCCAACATCGCCAAACAAAACAACATGACCATGGATCAGATGCGCAGCCGTCTGGCCTATGACGGTATCAACTACAGCACCTACCGTAATCAGATTCGTAAAGAGATGCTGATTTCGGAAGTACGTAACAACGAAGTCCGTCGTCGTATTACCGTTCTGCCGCAGGAAGTTGAAACCCTGGCCAAACAGATTGGCGATCAGAACGACGCCAGCACCGAGCTGAATCTCAGCCACATTCTGATCCCGCTGCCGGAAAACCCAACGTCCGAGCAGGTGGCAGAGGCTCAGGATCAGGCCAATTCAGTGGTTCAGCAGGCGCGCAGCGGCGCGGACTTTGGCAAACTGGCTATCACCTACTCTGCCGACCAGCAGGCGCTGAAAGGCGGCCAGATGGGCTGGGGCCGGATTCAGGAACTGCCGGGCATCTTCGCCCAGGCGCTGAGCACCGCGAAAAAAGGCGATATCGTCGGCCCGATACGTTCCGGCGTGGGCTTCCATATCCTGAAAATTAACGATATGCGCGGCGGCAGCCAGAACATCTCCGTGACCGAAGTTCACGCTCGCCATATCCTGCTGAAACCGTCGCCGATCATGAACGACGATCAGGCTCGGGCGAAGCTGGAGCAGATCGCGGCGGATATTAAGAGTGGAAAAACCACCTTTGCCAAAGCGGCAAAAGAGTTCTCTGAAGATCCGGGCTCTGCCAACCAGGGCGGTGATTTAGGCTGGGCGACGCCGGATATCTTCGATCCGGCCTTCCGCGACGCCATTCTGCGCCTCAATAAAGGCCAGACCAGCGCTCCGGTTCACTCCTCCTTCGGCTGGCACCTGATTGAGCTGCTGGATACCCGCAACGTCGACAGAACCGACGCCGCGCAGAAAGATCGCGCTTACCGCATGCTGATGAACCGTAAGTTCTCTGAAGAAGCGGCGACCTGGATGCAGGAACAGCGCGCCAGCGCCTACGTGAAGGTTCTGAGCAACTAATTGCATTAGCCTCATACACAACATCGCTCAGGGTGTATCGAGGCGGCTGAGCAAATCGCCCCGGTCTCTGACGGGGGCGACGAAGCGCAGCCAGTAAGAGACCGCCTGAAGGATGACGTGTATGAATCGAGTTGTTATCACTCCCGGTGAACCCGCCGGGATTGGCCCCGACCTCGTTGTGCAGCTTGCGCAGCGCGACTGGCCGGTAGAGCTGGTGATCTGCGCCGATGGCGCTCTGCTGTCTGACCGGGCGAACCTGCTCGGTCTTCCTTTATCGCTTCTGCCATACAACCCCACCGCTCCCGCTACGCCGCAGCGTGCAGGCACCCTGACCCTTCTCCCCGTCGCGCTCAACGCGCCGGTTGAACCGGGCGTGCTCAACGTCAGCAACGGCAGCTACGTGGTGGAAACGCTGGCCCGCGCCTGCGATGGCTGTCTGAACGGCGAATTCGCCGCGCTGATTACCGGGCCGGTGCACAAGGGCATTATTAACGATGCGGGGATCGCCTTTACCGGTCATACCGAGTTCTTTGAAGAGCGCTCGCAGGCCAGTAAAGTGGTGATGATGCTGGCGACCGAAGCGCTGCGCGTGGCGCTGGTGACCACTCACCTGCCGCTAAAAGCGATAAGCGATGCGATTACCCCTGAGCTGCTGCGGGAAATCATCACTATCCTGGATCACGATCTGCGCACCAAATTTGGTATCAGCAACCCGCACGTGCTGGTTTGCGGCCTGAACCCGCACGCGGGCGAAGGCGGCCATATGGGGATGGAAGAGATCGATACCATCATTCCGGTGCTCGAAGAGATGCGCGCGAAGGGGATGAATCTCAGCGGCCCGCTGCCGGCGGATACCCTGTTTCAGCCGAAATACCTCGACCAAGCCGATGCGGTACTCGCGATGTATCACGATCAGGGCCTGCCCGTGCTAAAATACCAGGGCTTTGGCCGCGGCGTGAACATTACGCTCGGTTTACCATTTATTCGCACTTCCGTTGACCACGGCACCGCGCTTGAACTTGCGGGCCAGGGGAAAGCGGAAGTCGGCAGTTTTATCACGGCGCTTAATCTCGCCATTAAAATGATTGTTAATACTCAATGAATAATCGAGTCCATCAGGGCCACTTAGCCCGTAAACGCTTCGGGCAAAACTTTCTCAACGATCAGTTTGTGATCGACAGCATTGTCTCGGCCATCAATCCACAAAAAGGCCAGGCGATTGTTGAAATCGGCCCCGGCCTCGCCGCGCTGACTGAACCGGTCGGTGAACGCCTCGACCAGCTCACCGTTATCGAGCTGGACCGCGATCTGGCCGCTCGTCTTCAGACGCATCCGTTCCTCGGACCTAAGCTGACGATTTATCAGCAGGACGCGATGACCATGAACTTCGGCGAGCTGTCGCAGAGTATGGGCCAGCCGCTGCGCGTATTCGGCAACCTGCCGTACAACATCTCGACCCCGCTGATGTTCCATCTGTTCAGCTATACTGATGCCATTGCCGATATGCACTTTATGCTGCAAAAAGAGGTCGTCAATCGCCTGGTTGCCGGGCCGAACAGTAAGGCGTATGGTCGGTTAAGCGTAATGGCGCAGTACTACTGCCAGATCATTCCGGTGCTTGAAGTTCCGCCGAGCGCCTTTACGCCGCCGCCTAAAGTCGATTCCGCCGTGGTGCGTCTGGTGCCTTACCGCACGCTGCCGCATCCGGTGAAAGAAGTGCGCGTACTGAGCCGTATCACGACGGAAGCCTTTAACCAGCGTCGGAAAACGATCCGCAACAGTCTCGGCAACCTGTTCAGCGTTGAGGTTCTGACCGAACTGGGCATCGATCCGGCGAAGCGCGCAGAGAATATTTCCGTAGCGCAGTACTGTCAGCTAGCTAACTGGTTATCTGAGAACGCGCCCACCAAGGAGAGCTAACCATGATTAATTCGCCCCGAGTTTGTGTACAGGTGCAAAGCGTCTACATCGAATCGCAATCTTCTCCGCAAGAAGAGCGCTACGTCTTCGCTTATACCGTGACCATTCGCAATCTGGGGCGGACGCAGGTTCAGCTTCTTGGCCGCTACTGGCTTATCACCAACGGCCACGGTCGTGAGACCGAAGTCCAGGGTGAAGGCGTGGTCGGCGAGCAGCCGCATATTCCGGCCGGCGGCGAATATCAATATACCAGCGGCGCGGTCATTGAAACGCCGCTGGGCACCATGCAGGGACATTATGCGATGATCGATGTGAACGGCGCGCCGTTCACCATCGAAATCCCTGTTTTCCGTCTCGCAGTACCCACTCTCATCCATTAAAACATGTCTACATACCTTATTGGCGACGTTCACGGTTGCTACGATGAACTGATCGCATTATTAGAGCAGGTGGAGTTTAACCCTGAGACTGATACGCTGTGGCTCACGGGCGACCTGGTCGCGCGCGGCCCCGGTTCGCTCGAAGTACTGCGTTTCGTGAAACAGCTTGGCGATAGCGTACGCCTCGTTCTGGGCAATCATGACCTGCACCTGCTGGCGGTCTTTGCGGGCATTAGCCGCAATAAACCCAAGGATCGGCTGAAATCGCTGCTTGAGGCGCCGGACGCCGACGATCTGCTCAACTGGCTGCGTCGTCAGCCGATGATGCAAATCGATGAAGAGAAAAAGCTGGTCATGGCCCATGCCGGGATCACCCCGCAGTGGGATCTGGAAACCGCCAAACAGTGCGCCCGCGATGTGGAAGCCGTACTTGCCAGCGACTCCTATCCGTTCTTCCTCGATGCGATGTACGGCGATATGCCGAACAACTGGAGCAACGAACTCAGCGGCCTGGCGCGCCTGCGCTTTATCTCCAACGCCTTTACCCGCATGCGCTACTGCTTCCCGAACGGGCAACTGGATATGTACGCCAAGGAGGCGCCGGAAAACGCGCCCGCGCCGCTCAAGCCGTGGTTTGCTATTCCCGGGCCGGTGGCCAGCGAGTACAGTATTGCCTTCGGTCATTGGGCTTCGCTGGAAGGGAAAGGCACGCCGGAAGGGATTTACGCGCTGGATACCGGCTGCTGCTGGGGCGGCGATCTGACCTGCCTGCGCTGGGAAGATAAAACGTACTTCACGCAGCGATCGAACCGGCAGAGCAATCTTGATGAAGGCGAGGCGATCGCCTCCTGAAGAGAGTCACCCCGGTGAGCGAACGTCACCGGGGAAAACCTTAGCGGCGCTCCAGAATCTCGAAGCAGTAGCTATGGGAATTCTGCGCATCGGCATCGTGGAACTCGCTGAATACCGACTCCCACTCATCCGGATCGTAATCCGGGAAGTGGGTATCCCCTTCCACTTCCGCATCAATATGGGTCAGATAGAGCTTGTGCGCTTTCGGCAGGAACTGCTCGTACACGCGTCCGCCGCCGATCACCATCATCTCTTCCACGTCGCCGCAGGCGGCAATGGCTTCATCGACCGATTTGACCCACTGCACGCGATCGTCGGTGCCGGGCTGGCTGCTAATCACGATATTTTTACGCCCCGGTAACGGACGACCGATGGATTCCCAGGTAAGACGTCCCATCACTACCGGTTTGTTTAAGGTATTGCGCTTAAACCAGGCGAGATCGGCAGGCAGATTCCATGGCATGGCGTTTTCCATACCAATGACGCGATCTACCGCTAACGCCGCAATCAGACTGATCATTGAATAATTCCCGAATGCAAAAAATTGTCGCCACTATACGGAAAGCGTAATACTTCGTCGACTGGGCGAAGAGTAAAGAATCAGAAAATTTTAAGATTTGCTGGCGAGCCCACGTAAGCCCCGTGAGCCGCCAGGCAGGATTTAAATTGAAAACAAAATGTTACTTGTAAAGCTAACGTAACACCCTGAATTCTCCCTTATGCCGAGGGCTTATTTTGCGGCTCATCGGCGATGTCACCGGTATGCCGTCCCTCTTCCGTTCCTTGCCAGCCGTGACGCTGAACCAGCGATAAATGATTGCGGTCTTCGTTGATAATGCCGGTCAGCATATCGCTGGTGCGCTTGAATACCGCCACCCGGGAAGCCGAGTCGTTTTCCGCCATCGCCACCATCTCTTCCACCATTTGCAGATTGAAACGGCGGAACAGATCGGCCCGTTCGCGGGCCTCGTAGGCGCCCAGGCCCAGCGCCTCCAGCGTCATGCGTCCGGACTTCAGCGCCGCTTCGAAGGTTTCACGCTCCGGCGCTTCGACCCCGGCCTGGCGCAGCTTGATGTAATGATCGACATCGCGGGCGCGGGAGATGATCTGCAGATGCGGGAAATGTTCTTTTGCCAGCTCCGTCAGCTGCAGGTTCGTCTGCGGATCGTCGATGGCGTTAATCAGCACTTCCGCCTTTTCCGCCCCCGCCGACTCCAGCAGGTCCACCCGCGTCGCATCGCCGTAGAACACCTTCATATCAAATTTACGCAGGGTGTCGACGTGGTCAGGATCGTGATCGAGAATCACCATCTTCACCCCGCTGGAGAGCAGTACGCGGCCGGCGATCTGCCCGTAACGACCAAAGCCGGCGATAATCACCCGCGGCTGCTCTTCGTCAATTTCATCGGCTTCGCGCTCCTGGCCGCTGGCGGATTTCTCCAGGCGGGTCAGCAGCACCAGCAGGATTGGCGTGGCCGCCATTGATAGCGCCACCGCGAGGGTCAGCGCCTTCGCCCATTCGCCGTCCAGGACATCGGCCATCTGCGCCGCGCCGAAGACCACAAAGGCGAATTCGCTCCCCTGCCCCAGCAGCACCGCAAACCAGCGGCGCTGGGCGCGCGGAACGCCTAACGGCCGGGCGATCAGCCACAGCATCAGGGATTTAATGACCAGGAATCCCACCAGCAGAATCAGGATCCGCAGCGGATGCGTCACCAGGGTACCGAAGTCGATAGACATCCCGACGCCGATAAAAAACAGCCCCAGCAGCAGGCCCTTAAACGGTTCAATATCGCTCTCCAGGGCGTGGCGGTACTCCGAGCTCGCCAGCAGCACGCCGGCGAGGAAGGCCCCCATCGCCATCGACAGCCCGACCTCTTCCAGCAGCAGCCCGAAGCCAAACACCAGGAACAGCGCCACGGCGCTGAAGACTTCACGCAGGCCGGAGCGCGCGACAAAACGCAGCATCGGCCGGGTCAGATAGCGTCCGAGCGCCACCACCAGCGCCAGCGCGCCCGCCACTTTCAGGGCCGAGAGCGCAAACGCGCCCAGCGTCGTCGAGCCGCCGCTCGCCGCCAGCAGCGGGATCATCGCCACCAGAGGAATGGCGGCGATATCCTGGAACAGCAGCACCGCAAAGGCGCTGCGGCCCAGCTGGGTAACCGTCAGGTTACGTTCGTTCATCGCCTGCATTGCGATCGCCGTTGAGGAGAGCGCCAGGGTCATACCAATCAGCTCGGCAACCTGCCAGCGCAGACCCAGCGACATGCAGAACAGGCCAATCAGCACGCCGCAGACGACCATCTGCAGCGCCCCGCCGCCGAACACCGAGGCGCGCAGTTTCCACAGCCGCTGGGGATCGAGCTCAAGACCGATAACAAAAAGCATCAGCACCACGCCGATTTCCGCAAAGTGCAGAATCGACTCGGCGTCGGTGACCAGCCGCAGCCCCCACGGGCCAATAATACAGCCGGCAATTAAGTAGCCAAGCACCGACCCCAGCCCAAGGCGTACGGCAATCGGCACGATCAGCGCGGCGGATCCTAAATAGATCAGCGCCTGTATCAGCGTATGGCTATCCATTATTGTGCGCCTCCTGCCATTCGATTAAACGTTGACGGTAGTGGCGCGCCTGCGCCTGAAGGGTTTCGTCATCGCAGATAAAAGTGCAATGCATCGCGAACGGCGGCAGCCATTTCATGCCGCAATACAGCGCGGTCGCCTGCAGCGGCTGCGCCAGGACGTCGAAACCGGGAAAGGAACCAATATCAAAGTGGCTTTCGCCGCCGCCGGTGGTCACCGCCCACATCAGCGATTTACCGCGCAGCGCGATACCGTTGTGCCCGTATGCCCAGCCGTGCGCCAGCACTTTGTCCATCCACAGCTTGAGCAGCGGCGGCACGCTGTACCACTGCATCGGATGCTGCCAGATGACCAGATCGGCACGGGCCAGCGCCGCCTGCTCGGCAGCGATATCGATATTGAAATCGGGGTAAAGTTGATAGAGAGAGCGTATCTCGACGCCGTCAAGCGTCCCTGCCTGCTCAAGCATCCGCTTATTCGCATGCGAGTGCTGCGGATAAGGGTGCGCATAAATTATGAGGATCATTGATTAGCCTGCGTTAGCTCTTGTTGTAATCAGCAAGAGTGTAGACAGTTAATCGAACCGCTTACAGTGATAAGTGTGATTTATCTCTCGTTCAGGGCGAGGATCGGTCAGGCAAGCGTGACCCCGCGGTACGGGGCCGTGGATAACGCTTAGTTATCCAGTTCGTCCATGGACTTAACCTGATCGCGATTGATCTGCTCGGTGCGGCCGGTTTCCGCGTTTTTGTAGGACACCAGGCCAGTGTCGTCATCCACCTGCGGTTTGCCATCGGTGACAATGGTTTTACCGTCGGTCGTTTTTAGCGACTGATTAGATGAACAGCCGGCCACGGTGAAAAGTGCGGCAGCGGCGAAGATAGCAGCGGTGAGGGGCTTGTTGTGCATGGTGTTTCTCTCCCGTTATTAAGAGCCTATCCCATTAGGACTATTTCACTTGCCATTTTGGACCTGGGCAGTGCTCGAAATCCTCACGTACTACATGTACGCTCCGGTTTCTCCGCGCTGTCCGTATCCAAACTGGCTGCGCCAATAACGCCTACTGGGATAGGCTCTAAGTCATATTCATTATCACCCTAACCCCTTTAGGCTAGCTGACTGTCCGGCGAGAGAAAACCAGAACTCTCCGAAGTGGCCTGTTAACGCCGATCCCCCTGTTTTTGTTCGACGTTCAGCGCCGCGGGGAGCGTCACTTTATTCCGCCCAGGCTTATCGTCACGCAAAAAAAAGCGCCTCCGGCGTGGCCACCGGAGGCGCTTTTACTGGCAGATAATATTACTTTTTAATCTGCGCGTGCATTTCCTGCACCGAGGTCACTTTTTCCATCGCATTGGCATTCAGCGCCATTGCGGTCGCGAAACCGCCGTTCAGCGTGGTGTCGTAGTGCACTTTGTATTGCAGGGCGCTGCGGCGAATCAGCTTGGAGTCTTCAATCGCCTGGCGGCCCGCGGTGGTGTTGATGATGTAGGTGTATTCGCCATTCTTGATGCGGTCCTGAATGTGCGGACGGCCTTCATGCACCTTGTTCACCAGACGCGGGTTGATGCCGGCTTCGCCCAGCACAATCGCGGTACCGTGGGTCGCATCCAGCTCGAAACCAAACTTCAGCAGTTTTGCCGCCAGATCCACCACGCGCTCTTTGTCGCCTTCGCGAACGGAGAGCAGCGCGCGTCCCTGTTTCTTCATCGTCGAGTTGCTGCCCAGCTGCGCCTTGGCGAACGCTTCCGCGAAGGTGCGACCTACGCCCATGACTTCACCGGTAGAGCGCATTTCTGGCCCTAACAGCGGGTCGACGCCCGGGAATTTGTTAAACGGCAGCACCACCTCTTTCACTGAATAGTACGGTGGGATGATCTCTTTCGTGACGCCCTGCTGAGCCAGCGTTTTCCCGGCCATCACGCGCGCCGCGACTTTCGCCAGCGGTACGCCGGTGGCTTTCGAGACGAACGGGACGGTACGCGCCGCGCGCGGGTTGACTTCAATCAGGTAGACTTCGTTGTTTTTGACCGCAAACTGCACGTTCATCAGGCCGCGCACCTGCAGCTCAAAGGCCAGCTTCTGCACCTGCTCGCGCATCACGTCCTGAATTTCCTGGCTCAGGGTGTAGGCCGGCAGCGAACACGCGGAGTCGCCGGAGTGCACGCCCGCCTGCTCAATATGCTCCATGATACCGCCAATCAGCACCATTTCGCCGTCGCAGATCGCATCGACGTCGACTTCAACCGCATCGTCAAGGAAGCGGTCCAGCAGCACCGGCGCATCGTTAGAGACGCTGACGGCGGTCTGGAAGTAGCGACGCAGGTCGATTTCGTCGTAGACGATTTCCATCGCGCGGCCGCCGAGAACGTAGGACGGACGCACCACCAGCGGGTAGCCAATCTCTTTCGCCTTTTCGACCGCCATTTCGATCGCGGTCACGGTGGCGTTCGCCGGCTGCTTCAGCTTCAGGCGGTCAACCGCGTGCTGGAAGCGCTCGCGGTCTTCCGCACGGTCGATAGCATCCGGGCTGGTGCCGATAACCGGCACGCCTGCCGCTTCCAGCGCGCGCGCCAGCTTCAGCGGCGTCTGGCCGCCGTACTGCACGATAACGCCTTTCGGCTTCTCAATGCGCACGATTTCCAGCACGTCTTCCAGCGTCACCGGCTCAAAGTAGAGGCGGTCGGAGGTGTCGTAGTCGGTAGAGACGGTTTCCGGGTTACAGTTGACCATAATGGTCTCGTAGCCGTCTTCGCGCAGCGCCAGAGAGGCATGGACGCAGCAGTAGTCGAACTCGATGCCCTGGCCGATACGGTTCGGGCCGCCGCCGAGCACCATGATTTTGTCGCGGTCAACGGACGGGTTGGCTTCGCACTCGTCTTCATAAGTGGAGTACATGTAGGCGGTGTCGGTAGCGAATTCCGCCGCGCAGGTATCCACGCGCTTGTAGACCGGGTGCAGGTCATACTGGTCGCGCAGCTTGCGGATTTCCGCTTCGCGCACGCCAGCCAGCTTCGCCAGACGCGCATCGGCAAAGCCTTTACGCTTGAGCTGACGCAGGAAGTCGGCGTCGAGGCCGGTAATACCGACTTCAGCCACTTTCTCTTCCAGACGCACCAGCTCTTCAATCTGCACCAGGAACCAGCGGTCGATATTGGTCAGGTTGAACACGCCATCAACGGAGAGGCCCGCGCGGAAAGCGTCAGCGATGTACCAGATACGCTCAGCGCCCGCGTCTTTCAGCTCGCGGCGAATCTTGGTCAACGCTTCCGGGTCATCGAGGCTCACTTTCGGGTCGAAACCGGTAGCGCCCACTTCCAGGCCGCGCAGCGCTTTCTGCAGGGACTCCTGCTGGGTACGGCCAATCGCCATCACTTCGCCCACCGACTTCATCTGGGTGGTCAGACGGTCGTTCGCGCCGACGAATTTTTCAAAGTTGAAGCGTGGGATTTTGGTCACGACGTAGTCGATGGACGGCTCAAACGACGCCGGGGTGCGGCCGCCGGTGATATCGTTCATCAGCTCATCAAGGGTGTAACCAACCGCCAGCTTCGCCGCCACTTTAGCGATCGGGAAGCCGGTGGCTTTCGAGGCCAGCGCCGAGGAGCGGGAGACGCGCGGGTTCATTTCGATAACGATCAGGCGACCATCTTTCGGGTTCACCGAGAACTGAACGTTGGAACCGCCGGTCTCTACGCCGATTTCACGCAGTACCGCCATCGAGGCGTTACGCATGATTTGGTACTCTTTGTCGGTCAGGGTCTGCGCCGGCGCCACGGTGATGGAGTCGCCGGTGTGGATGCCCATCGCGTCGAAGTTTTCGATGGAGCAGACGATGATGCAGTTGTCGTTTTTATCACGCACCACTTCCATCTCGTACTCTTTCCAGCCGATCAGCGATTCATCAATCAGCAGCTCGTTGGTCGGCGAGAGATCCAGACCGCGTTCGCAGATCTCTTCGAACTCTTCGCGGTTGTAGGCGATACCGCCGCCGGTGCCGCCCATCGTAAAGGACGGACGGATGATGCACGGGAAGCCAACTTCAGCGGCAACCGCCAGCGCTTCTTCCATGGTATGCGCGATACCGGAACGCGCGGTATCGAGACCGATTTTCTTCATCGCCACGTCGAAACGGCGGCGGTCTTCGGCTTTATCAATCGCGTCGGCGGTCGCGCCAATCATGGTCACGCCGAACTCGGCCAGCACGCCCTGACGCTCCAGCTCCAGCGCGCAGTTCAGCGCCGTCTGGCCGCCCATGGTCGGCAGAACCGCATCCGGACGCTCTTTCTCAATGATCTTGCGCACCACTTCCCAGTGAATCGGCTCGATGTAGGTGGCATCGGCCATTTCCGGGTCGGTCATGATAGTGGCCGGGTTAGAGTTCACCAGAATAACGCGGTAGCCCTCTTCGCGCAGCGCTTTACACGCCTGGGCGCCGGAGTAGTCAAACTCGCACGCCTGACCGATAACAATCGGGCCCGCGCCCAGAATCAGGATGCTTTTTATATCTGTACGTTTTGGCATGGCTCTCTTAACTCCTGATTATTTCGCGGACTGACGGTACTGCTCAATTAATTCGATAAAATGGTCGAACAGCGGTGCGGCATCGTGCGGGCCGGGGCTCGCCTCCGGATGTCCCTGGAAGCTGAACGCCGGTTTATCGGTACGGTGAATCCCCTGCAGGGTGCCGTCGAACAGCGACTTGTGGGTCACGCGCAGATGGGCGGGCATAGACGCCTCATCCACCGCAAAGCCGTGGTTCTGCGCGGTGATCATCACCACGTTATTATCAATATCTTTTACCGGATGGTTGCCGCCGTGGTGGCCGAACTTCATCTTCACGGTCTTCGCGCCGCTCGCCAGGGCCAGCAGCTGGTGGCCGAGGCAGATGCCGAATACCGGAATATCGGTCTCCAGGAACTTCTCAATCGCTGCGATAGCGTAGTCGCAGGGCGCCGGGTCGCCGGGACCGTTGGACAGGAAGATACCGTCCGGATTCATCTTCAGCACCTCTTCAGCGGAGGTCTTTGCCGGCACCACCGTCAGACGGCAGCCGCGATCGACCAGCATGCGCAGGATGTTGCGCTTGGCACCGAAATCGTAGGCCACCACGTGGAACGGCAGCTCGCTTTCCGCTTTAGCTTCCGGCAGGTCGCCCGCCAGCGTCCAGCTCCCCTGCGTCCAGCTGTAGGTTTCTGCGGTGGTCACTTCCTTCGCCAGATCCATGCCGTTGAGGCCCGGGAACGCTTTCGCTTTTTCCAGCGCCAGCTGCGCATCCGGGCTATCGCCGGCGATGATGCAGCCGTTCTGCGCGCCTTTTTCGCGCAGCAGGCGGGTCAGCTTACGGGTATCGATATCGGCAATCGCCACGATATTGTGGCGCTTCAGATAAGAAGAGAGGTCTTCGGTATTGCGGAAGTTGCTGGCAATCAGCGGCAGATCGCGAATGACCAGACCCTGCGCATGTACCTGAGAAGATTCTTCATCGGCGGCATTGGTGCCGACGTTGCCGATATGGGGATAAGTTAGAGTGACGATTTGGCGGGAATAGGAAGGATCAGTGAGGATTTCTTGATAACCGGTCATTGAAGTATTGAAAACGACTTCCCCAACCGCCGTGCCGGTAGCCCCAATGGCCCGACCGTGAAACTGGGTTCCGTCTTCCAGAACCAATAGCGCTGACTTAATCAAAACACCCTCCAGAGAATATCCACTCACTTTATTTGCATATTAATTCATAATGTAGATCTGAATCAATGCAAATCTGTTGCCCGCAGAATTTTGGCAAACGGCGGCATTCTGGAGAGATGGCGGGTAAAAGTCAACTTAAAGCGGATATTTTTAATCTTGTTTCAGGCCACTATTCAGTAATACCTGCCTTAACGGGCAAAAAGATCACCTAACTCGCCCGGGAAAACGCTTGCGGAGGAGGATGTTTGTAAAATCGCCGGGCAGGGATTGAAAAAGTAGACCATATGGTCAAAATTTACAATAAAACAACAAAAACAAGGCGGATAAGATAGTATTTTTCAGGCTTGGCGATAAAAAAAACGGTTAAACACCAAAAATAAAAAAGGGCAATAAAACATTGCCCTTTGCAATCAATTACTTATTGAAAGCAATAACCACATCACGATGGGTAATAATCGTTATAAAGAGTTCAATTCAAGCACATCACGCATATCAAAAAGACCGTTTTTCTTGCCTTTTAGCCATAATGCAGAACGAACGGCACCATTTGCAAAAGTCATCCGGCTGGAAGCCTTATGGCTGATCTCAATACGTTCGCCGATATCCGCAAACATCGCCGTATGTTCGCCGACGATATCCCCGGCGCGCACGGTCGCAAAGCCGATGGTGCCGGGAACGCGTTCGCCGGTATAGCCTTCGCGACTGTAGACCGCACACGCTTTCAGATCTTTATCCAGCGCTCCGGCAATCGCCTCGCCCATCGCCAGCGCCGTACCCGATGGCGCATCCACTTTGTGACGATGATGCGCTTCGATAATCTCAATATCGGTATAGTCGCCCATCACCTTCGCCGCTTTTTCCAGCAGCTTAAGCATCACGTTGACGCCGACGCTGAAGTTGGCGGCAAACACGATGGCGATCTCCTGCGAAGCGTCGCGAATCGCCTGCTTCCCGGCGTCGTCAAACCCGGTGGTACCGATAACCATGCCTTTGCCGTGTTGACGGCAAAACGCAAGATGGGCCAGCGTGCCTTCCGGGCGGGTAAAATCGATGAAAACGTCAAAATCGTCTTTTACCGCCTCAAGGCTGCTTTGCACCACCACCCCTGACCTGCCCGCGCCCGCCAGCTCGCCCGCATCGCTGCCGAGCAGCGAGGAACCTTCGCGCTCCAGCGCCGCGCCAAGCGCCGCGCCGTCCATCTGCTGTACCGCCTGAATTAACTGGCGTCCCATCCGGCCGCCCGCGCCCGCGATGGCCACGCGGATTTGTGCATCATGCATAGCTATTCTCTTTTGTTAACACTACGTAAATTGTTTTCAGAGTAACCAGCTCATTGATGGGCCGCTACTCAAAAACACCGATAATTAGAAATTTATGACAAACTGCCGCCGATATCAGTAAAAACTATAAGATTGTGCCGGGAATTTGCCGTGGAGTAGTGAGAAGCGAGGAGCGCGCGCAGTCCGCAACCCCGGCCCGGCCCTGTATAGCCAATCCGGGGAATACGGCGACAGAAAAGCAGCGATTAGTGCAGGAACAGCTCGCCGGCCGGGAAGCCGGACAGGAACCAGGTGACCGCCAGCAGGTCGGCGCTGCCGCCCGGGCTAAGGTGGCGAATAATCAGCTCATCATCCAGCCGGCGCAGCGCCTCCAGCCCGCCGTCGGTCAGCACCCCGCCTTCCCACAGCAGCTTTTGCGCCTGCTGCTGCACAAAATTGAGCCCTTCCAGCCCGCCGCGCGACACCAGATTGGTATCGTCATTCCAGGCCATCAGGTGCAGCAGAGTCTGCAGTAACGCCAGATTGGTATCGCCGGTGTCCGCCATAACGCGATTGAAGACCGGCATCGCCTGGGTGCGCACGGTGCGAAAGCCGCTTTCCGCTTCGCCTCTGGCGCCGGAGAGCCCGTAGCGCAGGAAATGCTCTTCGCCTTTACTGACCTTCATTCCTTCTGGAGAGGAGAGCTCGCGCCCGACCAGGCCGCGGCAGAAGCGGGCCACCCGATCGCAAACCCGGTGCTGTTCAACCGGCTCCCCTCTGGCCACCAGCCTTCCCGCCGCCGCGCTGAGCAGGCCAAAAGCGAAGATCGCGCCGCGATGGGTATTCACCCCGCCGGTAGCCTCCAGCATATCCGTCTCGCACGCCATGCCCACCGGACGCAGCATCGTCAATACCTGCTCCGGCGTGATATTGGCCGTGTCGTGGCCCATAATGAAAAACTTCTCCATCCATGGCGCGACAGCCGCCGTGCTGGCCTCAAAAGAGGCCAGATCCATATCCCGATGCGCGCCGGCGTTACGAATATCCACCAGGCCCGGTTTCGGCGTCAGGCGGACTTCGGTCAGCAGCGCCCGTTCCACGCGAGAAACCATCTCCTCCGCCGTCACCGTTTGACGGCTCAACGGGCGACGCTGGCTTATCATCACTTCGCTCATGCCTTTCTCCTCAGCGCGTTTAACCGGCGCTTTTAACCTGATGAATGACATCAATCACTGACCCGTCGCGATAGCGCACCACGGCCACCACCCGATCGGTGAAGGCGATCGGGTCAGGCTTGCCGGTCAACAGTTCGGCGCGCTGCTGCAGCTCTTCAATGGTCAGCAGCGGGATACCCGCGTTACGCAGGTTATCAATCAGGTCCTGACGCGCCGGGTTGACGGCGATACCGTGATCGGTGACCAGCACATCCACGCTGGCGCCCGGCGTCACGCGAGTCAGCACCTTCTCCACCACGCACGGGATGCGCCCACGCACCAGCGGCGCGGTGATAATGGTTAAATCCGCGCCCGCTGCCGTATCGCTGTGGCCGCCGGACGCGCCGCGCAGCACGCCGTTGGAGCCGGTCATCACGTTAACGTTGAATCCGGTATCGATCTCCAGCGCGCTCAGCATCACCACGTTCAGGCGTTCGCAGGAGACGCCTTTCGAACCGGGATTGGCGTACTGATTAGCGGAAATTTCAATATGGTTAGGGTTATTGGCCAGCGAACGCGCGGCATCGCCGTCAAAAGACTGGGTATCCAGCAGCGCTTTGATCAGCCCCTTTTCGTGCAGATCGACCATCGTGCCGGTGATCCCGCCCAGACCAAAGCTGGCGGTAATGTTGTTACGACGCATCTTATCTTCGAGGAAACGGGTCACCGCCAGCGATGCGCCGCCGGTCCCCGTCTGCAAAGAGAAACCGTCTTTGAAATAGCCAGAGTGTTCGATCACCTTCGCCGCCTGGCGGGCGATCAGCAGTTCGCGCGGGTTGCTGGTCAAACGGATCGCCCCGGCGGTGATTTTCGCCGGATCGCCGACCTCATCGACCTGCACGATCAGATCCACCCGATCCTGGGCGATGCTGGCCGGATAGTTTGGATAATCTACCCACTCTTCGGTGAGCAGCACCACGCATCCGGCGGCCTCGGCATCCACTCTGGCGTAGCCCAGCGATCCGCAGCGGGATTTACCGCTAAAGCCGTTGGCGTTGCCATATTCATCGCAGCACGGCACGCCGAGGAACGCCACATCAATGCGTAGCTCACCGGTTTGCACTAAATGCGCCCGGCCGCCGTGAGAGTGGATTTGTACCGGGTTTTCCATCAGGCCGGCGGAGATCGCTTCGCCCAGCTTACCGCGCAGACCCGAGGTGTAAATCTGCCGGATCACGCCATTCTTAATATGCTCAATCAGCGGCCAGTGGGCATCGATAAGCGAGCTTGAAGCCAGCGTCAGATCGCGAAAACCCATCTCAGCCAGCTTCGCCACCACCATATTGACCACCTTGTCGCCGCCGCGGAAGGCGTGGTGAAAAGAGATGGTCATGCCGTTTTGCAGCCCGGAACGGCGAATCGCCTCCTCCAGCGAGGCGCAGATTTTACGCTGCCGCTTTTCGCTTTCGCTGGCCAGCCACGGGCTCTGCGCCGTCACGCCCGCATAGGGCGCTAATCCTTCCGGCATCACGTACTGCTGATTAAGCATTGCTACGGTCTCTTTCATTATTTACTCCTTAATCACGAATGCCGGAAGCCGACAGCGCCACGACTTTGCGCGCATGATCGATAATCGGTCCATCTATCATCTTGCCGTTCAGCGATACCACGCCCAGACCGCGCGCTTCCGCCTCTTCCGCCGCCGCGATCACCTCCCGCGCATGTTCAACGTCTTTCAGCGTGGGGGCATAAACCTGGTGCAGCAGCTCAATCTGGCGCGGGTTGACCAGCGATTTACCGTTAAAGCCGAGATTCTTCGCCAGATTCGCTTCCGCGAGGAAACCCTCTTCATTGTTAATATCCGACCACACCACGTCGTACGCCGCGATGCCGGCGACGCGCGCCGCGTGCAGCACCGCGCAGCGGGCGTAAAACAGCTCGGTGCCGTCACCGCGGCTGGTGCCCATATCCATAACGTAATCGAAGGCCGCCAGCGCGATGGCCGACAGGCGCGGGCTGGCGCGAGCGATCTCAACCGCGTTCACTACGCCCAGCGCCGACTCTATCGCCGCCATTAATTTCGTGCTGCCCACTTCCCGGCCGCATTCGCGCTCAATCCGCTCGACCTGCGCTTCCAGCTCATGGATATCTTCTTTGCTATCGGTTTTCGGCAGGCGCACCATATCGACGCCCGCGCGCACCACCGCCTCAAGGTCGGCGAGACCAAACGGCGTGCTGAGCGGATTAATGCGCACCACGGTTTCCACGTCCCGGTAGAGCGGATGCTGTAGCGCATGATGCACCAGCAGGCGGGCGGTATCTTTTTCACGGAGCGAGACGGCATCTTCGAGATCGAACATCACCGCGTCAGCGCCGTAAACAAATGAGGTGCTTAACATCGCGGCGTTGGCGCCGGGGATAAACAGCATACTGCGACGAGGTTTCATAGCTGACTCCAGTGCGGTTGAGATTGTTGCGCCGCGCGCAGCGCCGCGGCCTGAACGCGAGCCTTCAGTACGCATTCGAGCGCGCCTTTATCATCGACGACGACGTTCGCCCGGGTAACGCCAAGCTGCGTCAGCGTCTCTCTGACCACCCGCTCAATCGCCGCGCCAAACTGCTGCTTCACAATGCTGTCGATTTCAAGCTGAATACCTGGCTCATTCGCAGGCCCGATCCTGACCATCACATCGCTGGATTCCAGCGTGCCGGCCAGGGCGTCAATCATCATTTCCATAGAGGCTGATCCTTAGTTATGGAGGTAAATCAGGCGGTTTGGTGTTCGCTTTCCGCCAGATGCATCAGAAAAGAGAGGGTTCCCGGCGGCACCAGCGGCGCAATCGACGACCACTGGCGCTGCTGATACAGCCTGCGCACCCGGGAAGCGGAAATGGGCGCGCCCTCTTTCTCAACCCGCGCCAGCTCAACCACCTGAATCGCCGGCGCGTCGCCGGGCGCTTCCAGCAGCTGGCGCATGCGCTGGTTGTAGCGACGGGTTAATTCACACAGCGGTTCGCTGCCGACAAAGCGGTGGGTCACGCCCAGCGCCGGGGCTAAACGTTCGCGAAAGAGCTGCAGATCGATCTGGCTGTGGCAATCGTCAACCACGCCTTTGTCTTTCAGGAAGTAGCCGGGAAAAGTGGCGCGCGAGATCAGATAGGCCGACCCCGGATGCAGGGTCACGTTGGCGATCCCGGCGATCCCCTGTTCAATCAGCGCCACGCGATCGCGGTAGCGGAAAAACGAAGCATCTTCCTTCACCACGAACAGATGCAGCCAGTCGCAGCGTTGAGCCGCCTGCTCCACCAGCCAACGATGCCCCAGGGTAAAGGGATTGGCGTTCATCACGATGGCGCCGATTTTTTCGCCGGGCTGACGATACATCGTAAGCTGGCGGCAATAGCGGGCCAGACGTTCGCGGCTATTTTCCATTAACACGGCCTGCTCCCCCGCGCGGGCGATAGGCCAGAACCCGGCGCAGGAGAAGAGCTCCGCGTTATAGGGTTTAGTGAACAGAAACAGCTCGCTGCGGCCCAGCTCATACGCCAGGGTCATCAGTTCAGTCAGCAGCTTCAGGCTGAGCCCTTCCCCCTGCAGCGACGGGTCGACGGCAATACACTTCAGAACGCATCCGGCAATGGCGCCGCAGCCGACAATGCGCCGCTGGTACTCGACGATAATCGCCCATTCGCAGTCCGCCTCCAGCGAGAGCTGGTGCTGATGAAGAAAGAGGTCAACGGCCTCTCGCCGCCGGGGGTCGAGCTGTACCGCGACGCGTTTTACTATCAGATTCATTTTTTTCGCGCTTCATTGACCAAAACGAGCTGTATTTCGCCATCGTTCCCGCAGCGGTTCTTTTATTTCAATCACATTTTTCCGCGTACCTTAATTGGCTTTATGGTTTTTATGTTGTTAATTAATTCAGAAGAATAAAAACAATTAAATTAATTAAAAACACGACTAATCAGTGAAGATAATCACATATCGCCGGGGAACATATTTATTATTATGCCGCCGTCCTATTATTGTTTTTTCTAACGGCATTAATACACAAAATCATTCAAGTTGCATCGAGGCGGTAACTGAATGAATCCCCAGGAGCTTACGCATAGTAAGTGACTGGAGTGAGTGAAGGCTGCCAACAAAGAGGCAGCTTGAAGGATGATGTGTATATTCCTTTTTTTAACAGGGTGACGTCATATGACTAATATGAGCCAGGCTCCATCTGCGGAGAAAAAAGGGGTTAGCGATATTCTGGGGTTTAAAATCTTCGGCATGCCGCTACCGCTTTACGCCTTTGCGTTAATCACTTTACTACTTTCACACTTTTATAATGCCCTGCCGACCGACATTGTTGGTGGCTTCGCGATCATGTTTATTATTGGCGCCGTTTTTGGCGAAATTGGCAAACGCCTGCCAATCTTCAATAAATATATTGGCGGCGCGCCGGTGATGATCTTCCTCGTGGCCGCCTATTTCGTTTACGCCGGCATTTTCACCCAGAAAGAAATTGATGCAATCACTAATGTGATGGATAAAAGTAACTTCCTGAACTTATTCATCGCAGTATTGATTACCGGCGCAATCCTCTCGGTTAACCGTAAGCTGCTGTTGAAATCGCTGCTGGGTTATATTCCGACGATCCTTATGGGGATCCTCGGCGCATCCATCTTCGGGATTATCATTGGCCTGTGCTTCGGTATCTCCATCGACCGCATCATGATGCTGTACGTCCTGCCGATTATGGGCGGCGGCAACGGCGCGGGCGCGGTGCCGCTGTCTGAAATTTATCACTCCGTCACCGGCCGTTCGCGTGAAGAGTACTACTCCACCGCGATTGCTATCCTGACCATCGCCAACATCTTTGCCATCGTCTTTGCCGCGCTGCTCGATATTATCGGTAAAAAACACACCTGGCTGAGCGGTGAAGGCGAACTGGTGCGTAAAGCCTCCTTTAAAGTCGACGACGATGAAAAAGCGGGCCAGATTACCCATCGCGAAACCGCCGTCGGCCTGGTGCTCGCCACCACCTGTTTCCTGCTGGCCTACGTTATTGCCAAGAAAATTTTGCCAAGCATTGGCGGCGTCTCTATCCACTATTTCGCCTGGATGGTGCTGATCGTCGCGGCGCTGAACGCTTCCGGCCTCTGCTCGCCGGAGATCAAAGCCGGGGCCAAACGCTTGTCTGACTTCTTCTCTAAGCAGCTGCTGTGGGTACTGATGGTCGGCGTCGGCGTGTGCTACACCGACCTGCAGGAAATTATCGACGCGATTACCTTCGCGAACGTCATCATCGCGGCGGTGATCGTGGTGGGTGCGGTCGTCGGCGCAGCCGTCGGCGGCTGGATGATTGGCTTCTTCCCGATTGAGTCCGCGATCACCGCCGGTCTGTGCATGGCCAACCGCGGCGGCTCGGGCGACCTGGAAGTGCTCTCGGCCTGTAACCGTATGAATCTTATATCTTATGCGCAAATCTCCTCCCGTCTGGGCGGCGGTATTGTGCTGGTCATTGCCAGCATCGTGTTCGGCATGATGATGTAACCAACACGCACGATGGCGATGTTTGAGCGTCAACCACAGCGGTGCTTTTTAGGGTCCAGAGCCGGGGGCGGCTTCGGGAAATCCACCCTACTCCTTAGCCGGAAGTATCGTTTGGTTAGCCTTCAGGCACGCCGTCGTGCCCTTACTTTAGGGTCTTTCAATGACTGAAGCTGTACTGCTGGGTGAAGGCTTCACCCTGATGTTTCTCGGCATGGGGTTCGTGCTGGCGTTTCTGTTCCTGCTGATTTTCGCCATCCGCGGCATGTCCGCCGCCGTCAACCGCTTCTTCCCGGAACCGGCCCCAGCGCCGAAGGCCGCGCCCGCTGACGACTTCGCCCGCTTAAAGCCGGTGATTGCCGCCGCTATCCACCACCATCGCCGACTTAACCCTTAATTCACGGAGGAATCCATGACCGTTGCCA